>JAEXUU010000625.1 GCA_023452965.1 Pseudomonadota bacterium
CCCTGGACCTTGACCAGAGCGGTGCCGATCGCATCGAAAATCGCCGGCCAGTCGCCGACCGGCAGCGCCTTGCCGTCGGGGCCGAGCTTGTCGGGGCCGGTCTTGCCGAAATTCTCGATCGTCGCGCGCTTGGCCTCGACGGCGCTGACCTGTCCCTCCAGAGCGGCCTTCTCGCCCTGCAGGGTCCTGATCTTGCCTTCGAGGGCGGCGTCGACGGCGGGGCGCGCCTCGCCGGGAACCTGGCGGACATCGACGGAGCCGATCGCGAAGGGCCCATCGCCCTGCGCCTCGACCCGGATCGAGGCGGGGTCGATGCCCGCCGGCAGGCCGCGCAGCACGATCTGCGAGACGCCCTGCAGAAGCGACGCCTTGCCGAGGCGGGTGACCAGGGCGCCGTCCGGATAGACGGTGACGCGGTCGATCTTCGAGGCGAGCTCGACCTCGGCGGCGGCGGCGAGGCCCGGCGCGAAAATCAAGGCTGCGGCCAGTCCGGTCTTCATCATCATGCGGTCCCCCCAAAAATCACGCGCCCGCGATTTGCCCGAGGGATTTCGGCGCGGCGAGGGCGGAATTGAGCCGGAAGGTGGAAAGGCGCCGGGAGGGCACGACCACCGCCCGGCGACGATGGCAGGCCCTTGCCGCCGCCAGGACGGTTTTCGCTACGTCAGGAAGCCTTTCGGCCGCACTCAGCTGCGCAGGCCCGGCGCCTCCTGGCCGGTGCTGGCGACATATTCGGTGTAGCCGCCGCCATAAAGGTGGACGCCGTCCGGCGTCAGCTCGAGCACGCGGTTCGAGAGCGCCGCCAGGAAATGCCGGTCGTGGCTGACGAAGAGCATGGTGCCCTCGTACTGCGCCAGCGCCGTGATCAGCATCTCCTTGGTGGCGATGTCGAGATGGTTGGTCGGCTCGTCGAGCACGAGGAAATTCGGCGGGTCGTAGAGCATCTTGGCCATGACGAGCCTTGCCTTCTCGCCGCCCGAGAGGAAGCGGCAGCGCTTCTCGACATCGTCGCCGGAGAAGCCGAAGCAGCCGGCGAGCGCCCGCAGCGAGCCCTGGCCTGCCTGCGGGAATGAGCCCTCCAGCGATTCGAAGACCGTGGCGTCGCCGTCGAGCAGCTCCATGGCGTGCTGGGCGAAATAGCCCATCTTGACGCTCGCGCCGATGGCGACGGAGCCGTCATCGGGCTTGGACGAGCCGGCGATCAGTTTCAGCAGGGTCGATTTGCCGGCGCCGTTGCCGCCCATCACGCACCAGCGCTCCTTGCGCCGCACCTGGAAGTCGAGCCCCTCATAGATGCTGCGGCTGCCATAGCGGACATGGATGTTCTTCAGCGTCGCCACGTCCTCGCCGGAGCGCGGCGCCGGCTGGAACTCGAACTGCACGGTCTGGCGGCGGCGCGGCGGCTCGACCCGGTCGATCTTGTCGAGCTTCTTGACGCGGCTCTGGACCTGCGCGGCATGCGAGGCGCGGGCCTTGAAGCGCTCGATGAAGGCGTGCTCCTTGGCGAGCATCGCCTGCTGGCGCTCGAACTGCGCCTGCTGCTGCTTCTCGGCGAGCGCCCGCTGCTGCTGGTAGAATTCGTAGTCGCCGGAATAGCTGGTCAACGTACCGCCATCGATCTCGATGATCTTGCCGACGATGCGGTTCATGAACTCGCGGTCGTGCGAGGTCATCAGCAGGGCGCCGTCATAGCCCTTGAGGAAGCTCTCCAGCCAGATCAGGCTTTCGAGGTCGAGATGGTTGCTCGGCTCGTCGAGCAGCATGGCGTCGGGCCGCATCAGGAGGATGCGGGCGAGCGCGACGCGCATCTTCCAGCCGCCGGAAAGCGCGCCGACATCGCCGTCCATCATCTCCTGAGTGAAGCCGAGCCCGGCGAGCACCTCTCGGGCGCGGCCGTCGAGCGCATAGCCGTCGAGTTCCTCGAAGCGGCCCTGCACCTCGCCATAGCGGGCGATCAGCGCCTCCATCTCGTCGGCGCGGTCGGGATCGCCGAGCGCCGTCTCGAGCTCTTTCAGCTCGGCTGCGACGGAACTCACCGGGCCGGCGCCGTCCATCACCTCGGAGACGGCGCTGCGGCCGGCCATGTCGCCGACATCCTGGCTGAAATAGCCGATGGTGGTGCCGCGATCGACCGCGACCTGCCCCTCATCCGGCAGTTCCTCGCCGGTGATCATCCGGAACAGCGTGGTCTTGCCGGCGCCGTTGGGGCCGACAAGGCCGATCTTCTCGCCCTTTTGCAAGGCGGCCGAGGCCTCGATGAAGATGATCTGGCGGCCGTTCTGCTTGCCGATGCTTTCGAGGCGAATCATGGGGTCCGGGAGGTTTTCAAGATTTGGGATTGCCGCGCGTTTACAGGCTGAGGGACGCGCGCGGAACCCCGTGGCGTGCCGGATCAGCTCTTTGCGCTGCGCGCGACCATCGCGATGATCGTCTCGAACAGCTCGTGCTTCGCCTCGTCGGCGCCGATCTCCTGCGTCGCCGCAGCGTGCGACAGCGACTCGGCGGCGCCGAGCATGGCGCGTAAGCCCGCGGTCGGGATCGCCCTGCCGGCGACGAAGGGCGCGAGCAGGGCCCGGCATTTCTCCAGGAAGATCAGGTCGCAGTCGCGCTTGACCGCGGCGAGCTCGGGCGAGCCGGCGAGCGCTGCCATGACGCCGGGGATCTCGCGCCCCTGGGTCAGGACGCAGTCGACATAGGAGGAGGCGATCGCCCCGGCCTTGCCCGCGAGGGTCGCCTCGCTGCTTTCGAGCGCGGCCTCCATGACCGCGTATTCCCGCATGTCGAAGTCGCGATAGAGCGCGATCAACAGGGCGCTGCGGGTCGGAAAGTGGCTGTAGACCACCGGCTTGGTGACGCCTGCCCGCTCGGCAAGGCGCCCAAGCGTCAGGGCGTCGGTGCCCTCGTCACCGACGATCCGCCAGGCGGTCTCGATGAGCTGGCGCTGGCGGTCCTCGCGCGTCAGGCGCTGACGGCGCGGCTGTTCGGCATTCTGGCTTGACATGTCTTATATACCAAAAGTAACTTACTAAAAGTATATAGCGACATCCGTCCGATCGCAATCACCGCAGGAGAGAGCGCATGCATGCCCTCGTCGTCGTCGCCCATCCCGATCCCGCTTCGCTCAGCCAGGCCGTGACGCAGGCGCTCGCCGAAGGCGTTTCCGGTGCCGGCCATAGCGTCGAGATCGCCGATCTCGCCAAGGAAGGGTTCGACCCGCGTTTCTCATTGAGTGATCTCGCCGTCCATCGCCGCGAGATCACCCAGCCCAACGACATCGCCTTCGAGCAGGCGCGGATCGACCGGGCCGATGCGCTGGTGCTGGTCTATCCGGTCTATTGGTGGTCGATGCCGGCACTGATGAAGGGCTGGATCGAGCGCGTCTTCGCCAATGGCTGGGCCTATGACGAAGGGGCCGACCTGCAGACGGTCAAGAAGCTGGGGCATCTGCCGATCCATCTCGTCGGAATCGGGGGCGCCACCATGCGGACCTATGAGCGCCATGGCTATCTCAACGCGATGAAGACGCAGATCGAGCATGGCATCTTCGGCTATTGCGGCGCGCCGGTCGTGACCTCCGAGCTGCTGCTGCCGGTGCCGGAGATGTCGGAGCATCTCGATACGGCGCGGGCGCTCGGTAGCAAGGTGTTCCAGGCGGCAAACGAAGCCGCCGTAGCGGCGTAGGTGTGCATTTGCTCGTCATGGTCGGGCTTGTCCCGACCATCCACGTCTTTGCTTTGCTAGTCGAACGTCGTGTTCAAGACGTCGATGCTCGCCACAAGAACGAGCATGACGGAGAAATTCAAGCGCGCCCGCGCAGGCTCGCCTGTGGCTTTACCCGCATCTCCAGGAAGTTGCTGAGCTCGGTCACCCGCTTGACGGGATCGAGCACCTCCTCGTCCAGCCCATGCGCCCAGGCGAGATCGCGGCGGGTCGGCTCGGCGTCGAGCGCATCGAGATCGGCGAGCCAGCTTTCCGTGTCGGCCTCGTCGCGGCGAAAGCCGCGTTCGATCAGCACCTTGCTATGCCGCCGCAGGATCGTGGCGATCAGGCGCAGCGAGAATTCGGGATGATACTGCACGCCCCAGAAGGTGCCGCCGTCCTGGCGGAATTCGGCAGCCTGGATCGGACTCATCGCATTGGCTGCGAGGATGGTGGCGTCGGCAGGCGGGGCGACGATGCTGTCGAAATGGATCGCCGGAGCGTCGAATGCGGCCGGGCGGCCGGCGAGCAATGGATGCGTGGCGCCGGCTTGCGTCTTGGCGATGCGGCGGGCGAAGCCGATCTCGAGCCCGTTCGGGTTGAGCGCGACTGTGCCGCCGGCAGCGACGGCCGCGATCTGGATGCCCCAGCAGGAGCCGAAACAGGGCGTGCCGCTCTGATAGATCGCCCGCATGAGCTCGATCTGCCGGGTCACCGCCGGCTCCGGGCTGTGGATGTGCAGGGACGAGCCGGTCAGGGCGATGCCGTCATAGGAGGAGAGGCCGGTACCGTCAGGCAGATTGGCGCCTTCGTCGGCGGGCAGGCAGATATCCGTGACCAGCGACGGCTCGATCCGCCTGAGCTCGGCTGCGTAGGCTTCGCCGGGCGTTGCGCCGCTGTCGCGCGCATACTCCTCGCGCTGTTCGCGCTTGTAGCCGTCAACGACGAGGACGCGGAGCGGTTTGGGGTTGAACACGTTCATGGCTTCCTCGGGACGTTTGCGTCCGGCGACGGGCTGCGTTGCGCCTCCTCTCATAGGAGAAGCGCCCTGTGCAAGGCTATGCAGGCGCTCCGCAGATATGAGGATCGCGCATCTTGCAGCCGGCCGCCTCCCTTCCGCAGCGCATCTGGGCCAATGCCTATCTGCTGCTGACGCTGACCACCTTGCTCTGGGCGGGCAACGCGGTGGCCAGCAGGCTCGCCGTCGGCCAGATCGCGCCGATGACCCTGACCTCGCTGCGCTGGGTCCTGGTCTGTGCCGTCATGCCGTACCTGTTCCGGCAGGGGCTGCGCGAGCATTGGCCGGTGCTGAAGGCGAACTGGCTCAAGGTCACGCTGCTCGGCGCCTTCGGCTTCACCGCCTTCAACACGCTGATGTACATCGCGGCCTATTCGACGACCGCGATCAACATCGGGATTCTGCAGGGCTCGATCCCGGTCTTCGTGCTGCTCGGCGCCTTCCTCGCCTTCCGCACGCCGATCGGCGGGCTGCAGGCGCTCGGCGTCACCGTCACCATCATCGGCGTGCTGGTCACGGCGAGCCGCGGCGACTGGCACACCCTGCTGCAGCTCAGCTTCGTGCCGGGCGACCTCTGGATGATCATCGCCTGCCTGCTCTATGCCGGCTACACCGTCGGCATCCGCACGCGCCCGCCGATGCCCGGGCTGATCTTCTTCACAGCTATGGCGATGGTCGCCTGCCTGGTCTCGCTGCCGCTGCTCGCGGCCGAGATCGCCGCCGGCCAGGCCTATTGGCCGACGCTGACCGGCTGGCTGATCCTGATCTATGTGGTGCTCGGCCCTTCGATGGCGTCGCAGCTCTTCTTCATGCGGGCTATCGAACTGATCGG
>JAEXUU010000690.1 GCA_023452965.1 Pseudomonadota bacterium
ATGGCGAGGTCGTCTTCATCTCGCAGATCGAGAGCCACGACACGCTTCGCGCCTTCTTCCGGGCGGGCAGCCGCGGCGCGATGCACGCCTCGGGCGTCGGCAAGGCTCTGCTGGCCGAGTTTCCCGAGCACCGTGTGCGGCAGATCTGCGCCGTGCGGCGGCTCGAGCGCTTCACCGAGCACACGATCACCGATCTCGGCGAGCTCCTGAGCGAGCTCGCGGAGGGTCGCCGGAACGGCTGGACGCTCGACGACGAGGAGCGTTCGCTGGGCATGCGCTGCGTTGCCGCCCCGATCTTCAACGAGCACGCCGAGGCGATCGCCGGCGTTTCCGTGTCGGGGCCGGCCGTACGCGTGACCCCGCGCAAGCTGGACGATTACGGCCCGATGGTCCGCCGCGCCGCCGACGAGATCACCCGCTCGATCGGCGGCCGACTGCCGAAGCGGGAAGAGGCTTGAGCCCGCATGTTGCGGATTGCTGCAGCACAGGAGAAGGTGACGACGCTGCCAGACGGACCGAACTCAGCAAAACTGCCGAACCTGCTCCGATGCCGGAGCCGCTTTTTGAACGAGGCCGGTATGAGCGCCGATGAGAACAAGCTGCTGGTGCGGGATTTCGTCGGGCGGGTCATCAACGGCCGGGACCTCGACGCGGCGGGCACCTATGTCGCCGAGGATGTCGTCGAACAGGTACCGTTTCCGGGACAAGGGCCCGGCCTTGCCGGGCTGAAGGACGTGCTGCGCGGACTGTTCGCCGCCTTCCCGGACATGCATTGGACCATCGACGAGCAGATCGCCGAAGCCGACAAGGTCCTGACGCGCTTCACATGGACCGGCACGCATGATGGCGAGTTCTTCGGCGTTCCTGCCTCCGGCCGGACGGTATCGGTCTGGGGCATGGTTATCGATCGCATCGAGCGCGGCCGGATCAAGGACACGCGAATCCTGATGGATGCGCTCGGGCTGATGCGGCAGATCGCGGCCTGAGGCGAGGTCACCCCCGCCCGGCCAGCGCCTGCCTGACCGTCTCGCCGACAAGATGGGCGCTCGGCGCGATCCTGACCCCGGCCGCCTCCAGCGCCCTGATCTTGCCGGCGGCATCGCCCTTGCCGCTGAGCGCGAACGCTCCGGCATGGCCCATCCGGCGCTCGATCGGCGCCTCGCGGCCGACGATCAGGGCGACAACTGGCTTCGAGGTCCGGACGTCGGAGAGATAGTCGGCGACCTCTTCCTCCTGCGTGCCGCCGATCTCGCCGATCAGCACGACACAGTCGGTGTCGGCGTCATCCAAAAGAAGCGCGAGGCATTCGCGCATGCCGATGCCGTGGACGGGGTCGCCCCCGACCCCGATCGTCGACGACTGGCCGAGCCCCGCCGCGGTGACCTGCGCCACGACCTCGCTGGTCAGCGAGGCCGAACGCGAGACAATGCCGACGCCGCCCGGACGTTCGCTGCCGGTCGCCATGACGCCGAGCTTGCCGACGCCCGGCACCAGGATACCCTGCGAGTTGGCGCCGACCAGGGTAGTGCGCCCGCCCTTCAGCGCCGCCTTCACCCGCACCATGTCGAGCGTCGGCACGCGCTCGGTCACGGTGACGACCAGCGGCACTTCGGCCTCGATCGCCTCGATCATCGCGGCGGCGGCATTGGCCGGCGGCACGAAGACGATGCTGGCATTGGCGCCTGTCTCGCGCCGCGCTTCTGCAACGCGCTCGTAGACGGGCAAATTCAGGTGCGAGCGCCCGCCCTTGCCCGGCGTCACACCGCCTACGACCTGGGTTCCGTACTCCATCATCCGCGCGACATGATGGGTGCCGGCCCAGCCGGTCAAGCCCTGGCAGAGGACACGGGTCTCACGCTTCAGAAAGACGGCCATGGCTCAGGCTCCCCTCTGCGCCAGCGCGACAGCCTGCGAGGCGGCGGACCACATGTCGGGACAATCGATCACGGCGCAGCCGAAGTTCTGCAGGCGTGACCGGGCGAAATCGGCATTGTTGCCGGCCAGCCGCACGACCAGCGGCAAGGACCGCCCGCTACGCCGCAAGGCGATACCGAGCCCTTCGGCAATGGTATCGCAGGGCTGCATGCCGCCGCCATGAACGTTGACCACGATCGCGCGTGTCGCCGGATTGTCGAGCAGCAGCCCGAAGCCATGGGCGATGTCGAGACTCTTCGCCGTGGTCCGGATATCCATGAAATTGGCCGGCCGGCCCTTGGCAGCGACGAGCATGTCGAGCGTGGCGAGGCCGAGCCCGGCGCCGTTCGCCACCATGCCGATATCGCCATCGAGCTGGACATAGTTGAGCTGGTGGCGCTGCGCCTGCAATTCGGCGGCGCTGCCATCATCCTCGTCGCGCAGCGCCGCCAGCTCCGGATGCCGGAACAGCGCGTTGTCGTCGAGCACCATCTTGGCGTCGAGAGCGACGAGTGCGCCCGCCGCCGTGACCGCCAGCGGGTTGATCTCGATCAGGCTGGCATCGAAATCGAGGAAGGCGCGGCGCAGCCCGTCGACGAGGGCGCTGCCCTGCTCGTGCAGCGCGCCGTCGAGCCCGAGCGCCGCAACGAAGGTCGCGACCTCCCTCCCCCGCGCCTCGCTGCCATCGCCGAGGCCGAGCCAGTTGAGGCGGATGTCGCCGCGCGCCGCCTGCTCCTCGACATCGACGCCGCCCTTGGCGCTGCCGATCAGCATCAGCTCACCCGAGGAGGCATCGATCAGCAAGGCGAGATGCAGCTCGCGCACCGCGGCGACCGCGGCTTCGACGAGGACCCGCCGGATCTTCTGGCCGGCCGGCCCGGTCTGCGCGGTGACCAGCGAGGTGCCGAGAAGCCCGTCCGCGGCTGCCTCGGCGGCAGCGGGATCGTCGACCAGCCGGATGCCGCCGGCATTCTGGCGCCCGCCGGCATGAATCTGCGCCTTGACCACCGTGGTTCCGCCGAGCCGCCGGGCGATCTCGCCAGCCTCACGGCCCGTGATCGCGACACTGCCGTCCGGGACGTTCAGCCCGTAGCCCGCCAAAAGTTGCTTTGCCTGGAACTCGTGGATTCTCATGACCCGGTTCCTCCGCCAGGGGCAGTTCAGCGGCACCCTGATCTGGTATACGTTATGCCAGAATTGGGGCGGCGACAACTGGGCGATGGCGAACCGAAGGTCGGTCTATCGGGAGAGCGCATCGAGCACGCGGTCGATCGGCCCGTGGGAGACGCTCATCGGGCCGCCGAAGGGCACATCCATGTCCACGATCAGATAGATGGTCGCCGCCATGAGCGCCGCGGCCAGCAGGATGGACAGGACGACGATGAAGTTGGCCGGGGCGCGATAGCCGAAGCTTCCGAAGATCAGGGCCAGCCAGAGCACGACCATCGCGAGCAGCGCGGATGGGATCGTCCCGTCAGCCTGCTGAACGAGCTTCCAGCGCAGATCGAAGACGGCCTGGTACTTCGTCAGCGCCTGCTCCCACAACGCCATCTGGGCACCGCCCGTCGGCGTGATGGCGCGCAGGCTCTCGCCCGCCCGGTCGAGCAGATCCTCGCCGCGCTGGCTTGAATCGGCCAAGCCGTTCGCCTTGGTCCGGGCGACCGCACTTGCCTGTTTCACATAGCCGAGGAGATCGCGGCGGGCTTCGTCTCCGACCTCGCCGAAGCGTCGCAGGAGCTTGTCGAGCAGGATGATCTCGGTCGCGATGGCATGGACGTCCCGGTCGGCGGTTTCGAAGGTGTTCTTTGCCGAGTTGACCATCAGCCCGAGCACCAGCGAGGTCACGACTACGAAGACATTCGCCACCATCCTGATGATCGCGGCGGTGTCGTCCTGACGATAGCGATCGGGCAGCTTGCGATGCAGGAGCAGGCTCGCGAGACCGGCGCCGGACAGCAGGAAGAAGACGAGGATCGCAACGCTGAATTCGTGACCGGCCAACGGCGCGCCCTCCGGAAGATGGAGCTCCCGAGCCGCCGTTATTACAGAGCCGCTACGACTTTTTCCGGGCGCGCCCGAACCGAGGGCAAGGCAATATTCCGGAGGCACCGGCGCCGGGCCTGCAAGCCCGTCCCAGCAGGCCATCTATCGGCCGTCGCGTCAC
>JAEXUU010000723.1 GCA_023452965.1 Pseudomonadota bacterium
GCCAAGACCTTCCGCTCGCGCTCGGCGCGAAAAGTCTACTGGGCGCTGGTCGCCGGCGTGCCGCGCGTACGCCAGGGCCGGATCTCGACCTATCTCGCACGCGAGGAAGCCTATGACGGCGATCAGCGCATGGCCGTCGCCAGCCATGGCGATGACGGCGCCATGCATGCGGTGACCTATTACGCGGTGGTCGAGACCGCGGCGCAGAAGCTGGCCTGGCTCTCGCTCAAGCCGGTGACCGGGCGCACCCACCAGTTGCGCGCCCACGCCGCCCATATCGGCCATCCGATCGTAGGCGACCCCAAATACTTCAACATCATGAACTGGGAATTGCCCGGCGGCATCCAGAACAAGCTGCACCTGCTCGCGCGGCGGATCGTGCTGCCGCATCCGCGCGGCAAGGGCACGATCGACGTCAGCGCGCCGCTGCCGCCGCATATGCGCCAGAGCTGGAACCTGCTCGGCTTCGAGGATGCGCCCTACGATCCGATCGTCGACGCGCCTGACGAGTAGAGCGCCGCACCAATGGGTTGCGTGACCTAACGTAAGAACACTTGCGGAACAAAGCGCGTTATGTTCTAAGTTTGTTCCTGTGATGGTTCACGGGAGGCATTCCATGTCGCGCACCGCCTTGCTCGCTACCGGTCTCGTTCTCGCATTCTCTTCTGCTGGCCTCGCCCAGGCCCAGCAGATCCCGGCCCCGGCCGTTGCCGGGCCGCAGACCGCCGCCGCTTCCGACGATCCGATCCCGCGCGCTGCCCGGGCCGAGGCGCGGCGCGACTGCTATGCCGAGAACATCGCGCTTTCGGGCGACGATCTGCGCCGTGCGATGCGCAATTGCATGCAGGAGCGCTTCCCGGGCGTGCAGCTCTATGCCGCTGACGGGCTGACCCGAGACGGCAAGCCGACCGCGGCGATGGCACGCGCCGTCTGCAAGCAGCAGGCCGATGACCGCAAGCTTGCCGGCAGCGAGCGGACCGCGGCGCTGGTCGCCTGCTTCAACGAGAAGCGGCCCGATCTCGCGCAGCGGGCCGAGTGCCGCAAGGAGGCCCGCGGCAAGGGGCTGGAGGCGGAGGCCCTGCGTACCGCGATCGCCGAATGCGCGCGGGGCGGCCAGGGCTGAGCGCGGCGCTGAGAGGGCCCGGCGTCTCCTTCGTCGGAGAGGCGCGAGCATAAGACCCCTGCGCCGGCGATGCTGGCGCCGGGGCGTCAGGCCGGCTAAAGCGCCGGCATGAACCTCGTGATCTTCGACCTCGACGGCACCCTGATCAATTCCGAAGCGATCATTCTCGAAGCCCAGTTCGAGACGTTCGCGCGCTGCGGGCTCAAGCATCCCGGCCGCGAGGCCGGGCTCGGGATCGTCGGCCTGACGCTGGATATCGCATTGATGCGCCTAGCCGGCCTCGAGCGGCCGGACGATGCGCTGACCGAGACCTATCGCCAGGTCTTCGGCGCGATGCGGCTCCAGGCGGAGAGCGATCCGAAGCTGGCCGAGCCGCTGTTCCCGGGCGTCGCCGAGATGCTGGCGGAGCTGTCGCGCCGGCCCGATACGGTGCTCGGCATCGCCACCGGCAAGTCGCGGCGCGGCGCCGATTACATCATCGAGCGCCATGGCTGGGGCGGCCTGTTCGCGACGACCCAGACGGCCGACGACGCGGCCTCCAAGCCGCATCCGGAGATGATCCTGCGGGCGATGCGCGAGACCGGGGCGCAGCCCGGAGCGACGCTGATGATCGGCGACAGCAATTTCGACATGGAGATGGCGGTCGCCGCCGGGGTGGCGCCGGTCGCGGTGTCCTGGGGCTTCCAGTCGGCTCAGGCGCTGAAGGCGGCCGGGGCCGCGCATGTGAGCGAGGACTGGGCGGCGCTGCCGGGGCTGATCGGCAAGCCGGAGCACGCGGCCTGAGCGGACGGGCCGCTCGCCGCTCGCTGTCACGCTCGGGCCTGACCCGCGCATCTCCGCACGGAGCACGCGCTGGCGGGCGCCAGCTCGTCATGAGAGTCTCTTATCTGCGCCGAGCTTATCTGCGGGCCACCATAGGTCGGACCCGAAGGCGCCGTCCGGGAGTGACGCGGACGGGGACGCCTTGGCTTTGCCGTTGTGAAGCCGCTTGCCGCCACCACGTAGCGGCCTTGGTAATAACCGCGCAACCACATCGACTCAGACCCGTTTAACCTGAACAGGCGTTCAGATTCTCGAATTAACCACCTGATCAGAAGCGTGACCGCATCGTCTCCTCACAACAGGGACATACCGGCACAAAACAACGCCGGACAGGGGTCGAACAATGATCAGCCATGAACTTCGTGAATTCGTCGATCGCGTGATGGACAGGCATGCGATCGACGACGAAGACGTCAAGATGCTTCAGCGCGAGATCTTGAGCGATGTTGTGATCAGCCGCGAAACGCTCGATGTGCTCATCGCTCTCGACCGTGCCGTCATGGTCAAGGCCGCTTCCTTCGCCGATTATCTGGTGGCCCTCACCGTCGATTTCGCCGTCTGGGAATGCCGCCCGACCGGCAAGATCGACCGCGACAAGGCGCATTGGCTGGTGACGACGCT
>JAEXUU010000734.1 GCA_023452965.1 Pseudomonadota bacterium
ATCCGCCAGTACAGCCGCCACAAGCAGGAGAGCGCCGGCAGCGTCGAGAACCGGGACATCCTGGCGGCCCGGACCATGTTCGACGTGGCGCAGATCGTCGGCAGCACGCTGCGCGAGGTGCTACGGCTCAACCGCAGCTTCGTCGAGCCCTATGGCGACCCGAACGGCACCTTTCTCGTTGCCGGGCAGATCGCCGGGGAGCCGCACCGGCTGTTCCAGGTCTACTCGGCCGGGAACTTCATCGAGGCGCTCGGCCGCACGCAGTTTCTCCAGCTCGGCGAGACCAAGTACGGCAAGCCGATCCTCGACCGGGCGCTGAGCCCGGCGAGCGGGCTCGACGAGGCCGCCAAGCTCGCCCTGCTCTCCTTCGACGCGACGATCCGCAGCAATCTCTCCGTCGCGCCTCCGATCGACATGCTGCATTACGAGAGCGGCAGCTTCTCGACGCGTACGCTCGCAAAATACGACAGCAACCACCCCTACTGGACGGATCTGCGCCAGCGCTACAGCGACGGTCTGACGGCCTTGGTAGCAGGCCTGCCCGACCCGCAATTTCCGAGCTAGGGAACCTCCAGAACCGCGATCATCGCCGCATAACCGCGGCGGCGGGCATGATCGAGCGGCGTCGCGCCGCTGCGGTCGGCAAGGTCGCGGCGGGCACCGGCCGCAACGAGCGCGCGGGCGGTCGCGACATGGCGCCGGCCGCCATCGCCGAGGATCACGGCCTCGATCAGCGCGGTCCAGCCGAGATTGTTGACATGATCGAGGGGCGCACCAGCCGCAATCAGCGCCTTGACGACCTCGTCATGGCCGAGATGGGCGGCGGCGATCAAAGCCGTGCCGGCATAGGGGCTGGTGACGGCACGCGCATCGCCGCCGATGGCGAGCGCGACCCACATGGTCTCGACATCGTCATTGACCGCCGCGATCGTGATCGCGTCATAGCGCTGGCCGTCGAGCGCACGCGGATCGGCCCCTGCCCGGACCAGCGCGCGCATGATCTCGCGCCTGCCGGCATGGGCTGCGACATGCAGCGCCGTGCGGCCATGGCCGTCGGGGGCATCGAGAGCCGGCTTCTGCGCCAGAACTCGCTCCAGCGCCGCGATGTCGCCGCGATGCGCCGCAGCATGCAGCCCGCCATAGGCGGCGATCTCGGCCTCCGACGGCGGAATCTGCGCGACCGCGCGGAAGCCGAATCCGGCCGACGCCGCCAGCAGAAATACGAGGCCGGCGACAGCGTTTCCGATTGCCCGTTGCCCAAAAGCCATGGTCGCACCCTGCCATTTCCACGGCCGGCGCAAGAGGCAGCAAGCTGCACAAAAAAAGGACAGCAATTCTGCCCTTTCCCCCTTGTACCGCACCGCGGAACGCCCTATCTCTTGTGCACCGCAGCAGAGATGCTGTGGCGCCCTCCTTGGGCGTTTCCTCCCTAGACTTCGGCCTGCGCTCCGGCGCGGGCCTTTTTCTTTTCGGGAGGCTAGCCGGGCCGACGCAGGCCGGCAATCGCTCCGGCGTTTCGACCTCAGTCGATTGCGATCATCACGTCGGAAGCCTTGACCACGGCATAGGCCTTCTGACCGACCGCCAGCTTGAGCTCGTCCACCGCGGCATTGGTGATTGCGGAGGTGACGATCGTGCCGCCGACATCGAGGCGGACATGAGCGGTGGTTGCGCCCTTGGTGATCTCGACGATGGTCCCCTTGAGCTGATTGCGGGCGCTGATCTTCATGATCGTCTCCAGATGGAACGACGAGCCGCGGCATGCGGACTCGACCTTTGCAGCCTTGCGCTATATTCAAATGAATATAGCGACAACAGCCAAAGCGAGGTCAGCAATGTCATTCCCCCGTCGTCAAGTCCTGGGTTTTGCCGCCTCGCTGCTGATCGGCCTCGCCGCAGCCACCTCGCAGGCGCAGGCGCAGTCGAAGGAACTGGTGATCTTCGCAGCCGCCAGCCTGAAGAACGCGCTGGATGAGGCTGCCGCCAGCTGGGTCAAGGAGAGCGGCAAGCCGGCGCCGAAGATCTCCTATGCCGCCAGCAGCGCGCTCGCGAAGCAGCTCGAGCAAGGCGCCCCCGCCGACATGTTCCTCTCGGCCGACCTCGACTGGATGGACTATGCGGCCGGCAAGAACCTGATCAAGCCCGATACCCGCGTCAGCCTGCTCGCCAACCGGATCGCGCTGATCGCCCCCTCCGATTCGACCGCGACCGCCACGCTGGCGCCCGGCGTCGACCTCGCCGCGACGCTCGGCGCGGGCCGCCTCGCCATGGCCAATGTCGATTCCGTGCCGGCCGGCAAGTACGGCAAGGCGGCGCTGGAGAAGCTCGGCGGCTGGGACAAGGTCAAGGACAAGGTCGCGCAGGCCGATAATGTCCGCGCCGCGCTGCTGCTCGTCTCCCGTGGCGAAGCGCCGCTCGGCATCGTCTACGCGACCGACGCCGCCGCCGATCCGAAGGTCAAGGTGATCGCGACCTTCCCGGAGGATACGCACCCTCCGATCGTCTACCCCGTCGCCATCACCAAGGACTCCACGAATTCCGACGCGCAGGGCTTCCTCAGCTATCTGCGCGGCAACGGCGCCAGGGCGAGCTTCGAGAAGCAGGGCTTCACGGTCCTGAACAAGCCCGCCTCGTCTTCGTGAGCGACTGGCTGTCCCCGGAGGAATGGA
>JAEXUU010000047.1 GCA_023452965.1 Pseudomonadota bacterium
TTCCTGGCGCAGGAACCGCGTCTCGACCTCGGAGATGTCGGTCGCCGGCAGCGGGAAGGTCTCGTCCGGCTTCTCATCGTACATCGACAGGAAGGCGGCGTTCTGATGGATCGGCGCCCGCACTTCATAGGGCTGCTGCGACGTGCTGATGCAGCCGGTCAGCGCGACCGGCGCGAATGCGGAGGCGAGGGTGACGAACCGGCGGCGGGAAAGCAGGTCGGAGGCGGCGGGCTGGCGGGAGGGCATGAACTCGGCTCTTGGAAGATACGGCTGGCGGCGAAACATTCGAATTGCCGGCTGGTTCCAATGAACTGCGGCCGGCGGACGTCTTTCACTTCACGGCTTCGCATGGCGCTCGGGTGAAGACGAGATGGCGAAATCAAGGCGGCCGCAATGCGTGTCTTCGCTGCAACAGTCGCTCATGCGCCTGGTGCATGACGGAGCGGGAGGCTGTCGCCATTGCCAAGGCCAGTTTGGCAAACGGAAGCGTATTGCGAGGAAGATGGGCTGATCAGGTCCAATTTGCCCAAGATGTGAGCAATTTTAAGCTGAATTTAAGTGTTGCCGGCAATGTTTTGCTTTGCCGTTTGGGCGTTCGGCGCAGTGGGCGTCCAAAAAATGCAGTTGTTTCTCGGGCGCGGCGAGCTCGGGCTGGGGACGTAAGACGCGATGAAATCGATCCGCTTCAAGATTCTGGCCATGCTCGGCATCATAGCCTTGGGCTCGGTGCTTTCGGCTGGCCTCAGCCTGTATGCGCTCTCGCGCTCCCAGGACCTCAACGCGCGTTCCGACGTGCAGGGTGAGATCACCTTGCTGACCGAGCGAATCAACACGAATGTCTTTGCCGTGGTGATGGATTCCCGCGGCATCTACATGTCGAAGACTGCCAAGGAGGCCGAGCCCTTCGCCAAGACGAAGGAGGCGCGCTTCCCGGTGATGCGCAAGCTCGCCGCCGACCTCGTCGCCCGCGTGCCGGCTTCCGAAAAGGAAGGCGCCCTGAAGGTCCAGAAGTCGGTCGACGAGTTCATCGCCTTCCGCGCCGAGACGATCAGGCTCGGTCGCGAGGTCTCGACCGCCGCTGCCGACGAGCAGGGGAACAACGACCTCAACCGCGCCAACCGGCGGGCTCTGAACGACAATCTCGTCGCCTTCGCCAAGCGCAACGAAGCTGTCGGCGAGGCGCTGGCTGAGGAGGCCGCGAGCTTCACCCGGCAGGTCCAGTGGATCTTGCCCGTGGTGCTGTTCTCGACGCTGCTGGCCTCGTTCGCGGCCGCCATGCTCTTCGCCCAGCGCTCGATCACCCGGCCGCTGCTCGATCTTGGCGGGGCGATGGACCGCGTTACCGCCGGCGACACGCAGATCGAGGTTCCCCATACCAAGCGCGGCGACGAGATCGGCGCCATGGCGCGTGCGCTCGCCGTTCTGCGCCAGAGCACCGAGCAGGTCGCGCTGCTGCAGGCGCAGGAGAGGGCGGCCGCGGAAGAACGCCTGGCCCGGGCCGAATCGATGGCGCTCGTGGTCTCGGACGTCGGCACGGTGGTTGCCGCCGCGGCGGCCGGCGATTTCTCGGCGCGGCTTGCGCTCGATGACGCCGATGCGGAGATGGCCAAGCTCGTCGCCGGTATCAACGAGATCAACCGTGTCGTCGACGCGGCCACCACCGAGTTCGCCGAGGCCCTGCAGGCGATCGCCGCCGGCGACCTGACGCACCGGGTCGACAGCGCCTATCGCGGCCGCTTCGCCGACCTCAAGGACGCGATCAACCAGACCGGCGAGAAGCTCTCGCTGACGCTGCGGACGATCCAGGCGACCGCCGGCGATGTCGGGCTCTCGGCCCGCGAGATCGCGACCGGCGCGGACGACCTCTCGAAGCGCACGGAAGAGCAGGCCTCCTCGCTGGAGGAGAGCGCGGCGACGACCGAAGAGCTCGCGGCCTCGGTGAAGGCCTCGGCGCAGGCGTCCCAGCAGGGCGTCGTCCTGGCCGGCGAAGCGATGCAGGTTGCACAGGCCGGCGGTGGCATCGTTACCGAAGCGGTCTCGGCGATGGCCCGCATCGAGGAGGCCTCGAAGAAGATCTCGGACATCATCCGGGTGATCGACGACATCGCCTTCCAGACCAATCTGCTGGCGCTCAACGCGGCGGTGGAGGCGGCACGCGCCGGCGACGCCGGCAAGGGCTTCGCGGTGGTGGCGAGCGAGGTCCGTACGCTGGCGCAGCGTTCGGGCGAGGCGGCCAAGGACATTTCCGGGCTGATCTCCTCGTCGAATGCCGAGGTCGAGGCGGGCGTGAAGCTGGTGCGTCAGGCCGGCGACGCGCTGACCAGCATCGTCGAGGCGTCGCGCAAGGTCCAGACCACGGTTTCGGAGGTCGCGGCCGCTTCGGCGGAGCAGGCCAACGGCATCGAGGAAATGAGCCAGACCGTGGCGCATATGGACGAGATGACCCAGCAGAACGCCGCATTGGCCGAGCAGAGCGCCGCCTCGGCGGGCTCGCTCTCGGGCAAGATCGGCGAGCTCAACGCGCTGGTCGCGAGCTTCCGTACCGGCGGGTCGGCCTCGGTCACGCCGTTTGCTATGCCTCAGGCCCGCTCCGCGGCTGCTTCCGCGAGCGAGACCGACAGCGAGCCGCAGCGCCTGCGTCAGCTCGCCGAGGCCGCCTTCGCCCAGCAGAAGGCGACGCCGCGCCGCGAGCCGCGTCCTGTCGCGCCGATGCGCAAGGTCGCGAACTCCCGCCAGGGCGATGCCGGCTGGGAAGAGTTCTGAGGCACTTGAGGGTCGGTTCCTGATCGAGCCGGCCCGGGCCTCACGCCAAAACCGATCGAGGGCCGCTCCCGCCTGGAGCGGCCCTTTTTAACTTGTCCGGTATCCCGTGCTGTTCGGCTGGCCGCGGCCGCGCCTCGCCAGGGACGGCGCGGCTTCGGAAGGCGTGCTCACCGAAGGGTCAGGCGGCGTCGGTCGCCGCAGGCGCCCGGACCAGGCCGAGCCGCTCGCGGGCGAACCAGCGCGTCAGCATCAGCACGGCGACGATCGCAAGGCCGGTCGCCAGCCCGATCCAGATGCCGACGCCGGCGAGCGGCGTCCAGAAGCCGAGTGCCGCCGAGAGCGGCAGGCCGATGCCCCAATAGCCGAGGCCGGCGAACAGCATCGGCACGCGCGTGTCGCGCAGGCCGCGCAGGATCGAGACGCCGACCACCTGGATGCCGTCGACGATCTGGAAGATCGCCGCATAGAACAGGAACAGCATGGCGAGTTGCGCCACCTCGGCTGCGCGCGGCTTGCTGGCGTCGAGGAACGGCACGACCAGCCAGTGCGGGATCAGCAGCATCAGGAGCGCGGTGAAGCACATGAAGGCGGTGGCGAGCACGAGCGCCGTCGCGCCGGCCCGGGCAATGCCCTCCCTGTCTCCGGCGCCGAAAGCATGCCCGACCCTGACCGTTCCGGCCTGGCCGATGCCCATCGGCACCATGAAGCAGAGCGAGGCGATCTGGATGGCGAGCGCATGGGCGGCGAGCGAGGTCGGGCCGAGCAGGCCCATCAGGAAGGCGGCGCCGTTGAAGATCCAGACCTCGAAGCTCACCGTCGTGCCGATCGGCAGGCCCATGCGCCAGAAGGCGCGATAGCGGCTCCAGTCCGGTCGCCAGAAGCGCCCGAACAGGCGGTAGCGCCGGAAGCGTCGGTCGAGCGAGACCACGAGCGCCAGGCCAAGGAACATCAGGGTCGAGGATATCGCCGTCGCCAGCCCCGAACCCGGCAGGCCGAGTGCGGGAAAGCCGAGGCGCCCGAACATCAGGCACCAGTTGGCGAAAGCGTTGAACGCCACCGCGAAGAGCACGACGATGAAGGCCCAGCGCGGCCTCTGCAG
>JAEXUU010000086.1 GCA_023452965.1 Pseudomonadota bacterium
GCCGTGGTTGTGCGGGCCTGTGCGATGGCCTCCGCGAGCAACGGCCGGCGGCGCGCCGCGCCCCCTTCGGCATCGGCAAGCCCGGCCATGGCGAGGCTAAGCGCGTGCAAAGTGGTGCGGGCGTCGCCGACCAGCGGCAGCGCCGGATAGTTCCGCGTCGTTTCCTCGACCGCGACGTCGATATGGATGAAGGCCGCGTCGCTCGGAAACAGGCTCCATGAGGCCGTGCCATTGTCGTTGGTCCGGTTGCCGACGAACACCACCACATCCGCCGAGCGGATCAGCGCGCGCATCGCCCGGGAAGGGCTGCCGGGACCCATCGCGCTGCCGACCACGCCGAGAGAAAGCGGATCGGCTTCGCTCACGGCCCCCTTGCCCATGATCGTGGTCGCGACACCGAGCGCGAAGCGCTGTTGCAGGCCGGCAAGCTCGGCCTGTGCGCCCGAGCTATGGACCCCGCCGCCGGCGACGATGATCGGCATCCTGGCAGTGGCGAGCAGGCGGGCGGCCTCGGCGAGCGCTGCCGGCTCGGGCTGCTGGCGCATCGCGGGAAAGGCGGCGGGCACGGAACGGGGCGCGCGCAGTTGGGGCGCCCGCTCGGCCAGGACGTCGGCCGGGATGGCGAGCGCCACCGGCCCCGGCCGGCCGCTGGTCGCGATGAGGATCGCCTTGCGCAGCATTTCGAGGGCACGCGCGCCATCGTCGAGGCGGCGGAACCATTTCGTGCAGGAGGCGAAGAGGGCCGCGTGGTCGAACTCCTGGAAGGCGTTGCGGTCGACATGGGAGCGTTCGACGTCCTGGACCAGGACGAGCACCGGCACCGAGGCCTTGAACGACTCGGTCAGTCCTGCCGCGACCAGCGCCGCCGCGGCGCCGTTCTGGGTGGCGATGCAGCCGAGGCGGTTAGAAGCGCGGGCGAAACCGTCCGCCATCGCCGCTCCGGCATTCTCCGTCCGGAATCCGATCTGTCGCAGGCCGCGCCGCTCGGCTGCCAAAGTGAGGGCCGAGGGCGAGCCCTGGCCGAAGATCAGCTCTACGCCGGCCGCCTGAAGCTCGGCGGCAAACACTTCAGCGACGGTGGGCTGCTGATTTTCGGTCATGCTGGGTTTCAGATCGCCATAATGTGGATAGATGAATGCAACGATAATGGCGATTTATTGCCAATTGCAATGCTGCATGGAATAAAATCTGAAATCGTATTTCATATGGTGGAATTTCATGAATGCAAGCGCTGAAGGCCTGCCGGTCGACGAGGTCTACAAGCTCCTGATTGGATTGATCGTCCCTCGTCCGATCGCCTGGGTGACGAGCCTGTCGCCGGAGGGGGTGGTGAATCTGGCTCCGTTCAGTGCCTTCACCTATCTCTCGACGGAGCCGCCGCTGATCGGAATTAGCGTCATGCGCCGCGGCGACGGGTTGAAGGATACGGCGCGGAACATTGCGGCCGCGGGTGATTTCGTCGTCAATATCGCCGACGAGACGCTGGTCCGGCCGGTTCATCTCAGTGCGGCCGAGCATCCGCGCGATGTCAGCGAGGCGGAGCTGCTCGGGCTGGAGCTGGTGGCGTCGCTCGATATTGCGACGCCGCGCCTGGCATGTGTCCCCGCGGCGCTCGAATGCGGCTTCGAGCAGGTCATCACCTTCGGTGATCAGGGTGCGCAGCTCATCGTCGGGCGTGTGCGTCGGTTCCATGTCCGCGACGATCTGCTTGATGGCGGGAGGGTGGTGACGGAGCGGCTGCGTCCCCTCTGTCGGATCGCTGGGCCTAAATATGCCGGCCTGGGCGAGGTCTGCACGCTGGCTCCCGTCCGCCGGGATGGTTCACATCCGTATTCCACTTAGTGGATCTAGTTTTTGTCATGATTCCTATTGACCCAAATAATTCCACCGATATGCTGATAATCCTGTCAATTAGCATCCATATAATGGAATATCGACATGGCATTCAGCGAGATCGAGTACAGCGTGTCGGGGGCGGTCGCGCGCATCCTGCATGCGCGGCCGGGTGCCCGGAACGCTGAGAGCCAGCTCCTGCTGGACGAGATGGATGCTGCCCTCGCCGCCGCCACGGCCGATGCCGAGGTTCGGGTCATCGTGGTCGGCGGCCAGGGCGATCACTTCTCGGCCGGGCACGATCTCAAGGAGGCCCAGGCGAAGCGGCAGGGCTTCACCGTCGAGCAACGCTGGGACTACGAGCAGCTGCGCTATTTCGATTATGCGCTGCGGATCTGGGATTGCCCGAAGCCGACGATCGCGCAGGTGCAGGGCGCCTGCATCGCCGGCGGCTTCATGGTTGCCAATCTCTGCGACCTCGTCGTTGCCGCCGATGATGCCTTCTTCGCCGATCCCGTTTGCCACTCCATGGGTGCGGCCGCCGTCGAGGTGCTGGTTCATCCCTGGGTAATGGGGACGCGAAAGGCCAAGGAGTTCCTCTTTACCGGCGCGCGTCTCTCGGCTCAGGAGGCTCTGGCGGCGGGCATGGTCAACCGTGTCGTCGCCCGGGCCGAGCTCGAAGGCGAGGTCCAGGCCATGGCGGAGCGGGTCGCCGCTGCGCCGCCCTTCGCGCTGCGGCTGATCAAGCGCTCGCTGAACCGGACCATGGACATGCAGGGTTTCCGCAATGCCCTGTCCGCCCATTTCGATAGTCACCAGCTTTCGCATGTCTCGGCCGAGTTCGCGCAGATGCGCGGCAGCGGCCTGGCGAGCGCGATCGAGCGCGGGCGCCGGTGAGTCTCTCCATGAACGGCCTTTCCGCCATGACGACAGCCCCTTCGCCGGCGGCCATTCTCGCCGCGCCGTCCGACGAAGCGTTCCGCGCCGGGATCAAGGCCTGGTTCGCGCAGGAGCTGCCGCGCCTGGCGGGCGCGCGCTATGGCACCGCCGAGATGCAGCGTCTCGCCTTCCGCCGCGAGTGGGAGGACCATGTCTGCCGTTCCGGCCTCTCCGGCCTTGGCTGGTCCGAGGCAGTCGGCGGGCGGCCGCTTTCGCTGAGCCGGCAAGCGATCTACCATCAGGAATATGCCCGCGCGAAAGCGCCGCTCGCGGTCAATCTGATCGGCCACGGCATCGTCGGTCCGACCCTGATCGCCTTCGGCTCGCAGGAGCAGAAGGACCGCTTCATTCCAAAGCTCCTCGGCAATGAGGAGATCTGGTGCCAGGGCTATTCCGAGCCGAATTCCGGCTCCGATCTCGCCTCGCTCGCGACCCGGGCGGAGCGCCGCGGCGACGTCTACATCCTCAACGGCCAGAAGATCTGGACGAGCTTCTCGGATCTCGGTGACTGGTGCTTCCTGCTCGCCCGGACCTCGAGCGAGGGGCCGCGCCAGCGCGGCATCTCGGTCTTCCTGGTCGATATGCGCCTGCCCGGTATCCGGGTCCGGCCGATCCGTCAGATTACCGGCGAGGCCGATTACGGCGAGGTCTTCCTCGACGATGTCGAGGTGCCCGTCTCCTGCCGGCTCGGCGAGGAGAATGCCGGCTGGGGCATCGCCATGGCTGCCGCGAATTTCGAGCGTGGTACCTATTTCATCCCGCGCATCGTCCGACTCCAGACCGAGCTCGAGGATCTCGTGCGGCTTGCGGCGACGACCCAGCGCGACGGGCGCAAGGCGATCGAGGATCCACTGATCCGCGAGGCCATCGCCCGCCTGCTCTGCGACGCCCATGCCCTGCGGCTCCATGCCGACCGGATGCTGAAGCAGGCGGAGGAGGGCGTGCCGCCTGGTGTCGAGGGCTCGGCCGTGAAGCTGCTCTGGAGCGAGACGCATCAGCGCCTGTTCGACCTCGCCATGGACATTATGGGTCCGGCCTTCCAGTACGGGCCGCAGGAGAAGCTGGCGCCGGCCGAGGGGCTGTGGCACCGCGACTATCTCTGGACCCGCGCCGAGACGATCCTGGCCGGCACCTCCGAAATCCAGCGCAACATCATTGCCGAACGTGGCCTGGAGCTGCCGCGATGACACAGGGCGTTTCCACGGCCTATTCCGATCAGATGCTGCGCGACGCCGCGGCGCGCACGCTCGCCGAAGCCGCTCCGAACGCGGCCCTGGCTCAAGGCGCCGATGCCTCTACGGCCTTCGTCGAGAGCCATTGGCGGCTCGCCGCCGAAATGGGCTGGACCGGTATCATGGTGCCCGAGAGCCATGGCGGCCTCGGTCTCGGCCTCGCCGAGGCAGCGGACATCGTCGAGGAATTGGGCGCGCATCTGTTCTGCGGCCCCTATGCGCTGTCGGCAGTGCTGCTGGCCGGTCTCGCGCCCCGCTTTGGCGCGGTCGGGGACGCGCTTCTGCGCGGTATGGCCGAGGGTTCGGTGCGGCTCGCGCTGGCTACCGACGAGGTGCGCCCGTCCCAGGATGGCGGACACATCCTGCCGCTGGTCGAGCACGCGGCCGGTGCGAGCCATATCCTTCGCATGGAGCGCGGAGAAGCCGGCCTCGACTTCGTCCTCTACCGGACCGCCGGGGCGACGAGCCGGGCGCTTCAGCCGATGGACCCGACGACGCCCATCGCAAGCGTGACCCTCGCGCCGGACGCCGAGATCGCGCGGGCTAGCTGCAGCCATGGCGAGGCCGAGCGCCTCCTGCTGCCGATCCATGTCCTGACCGCGGTCGAGCTGGTCGGCATCGCCCGGGCGGCTTTCGAGCGGGCGGTCGCGCATGTCCGGCAGCGCAAGCAGTTCGGCGAGGTCATCGGGCGCTTCCAGGCGATCAAGCATCGGCTTGCCGATGGGTTCACGCTGCTCTCGCATGCGCGGCTTGCCGTATCCGACGCGGTGCAGCGGCCCGGCGATCTCGATGCGGCCCAGATCGCCCGCGTCATCGCTGCCGACGCCGCGATGAAGATCACGGCCGACTGCATCCAGCTGCATGGCGGCATGGGGTTCTCATGGGAGGCCGACGCGCATTTCTATCTGAAGCGCGCGCGCCGGCTCCATGCCAGCTTCGGCGGCACGGCGGCGCTGCGCAAGCGCGCCGGAGACCGGTTCATCGAAAGCCTTTTGACGCCGGAGCAGGCCGCGTTCAGCGCCGCCGGCGCAGATAGAAGCGAGGTAGTCTAGTGTCTCTCAACGAGGTGAAGCCCGCGCGGACGGACGAGGAAAGCGCCCCGGCGGTTCCCTATTACTGGAAGTCGGTCGACTGGGACGGGTTGATGCGGGATTACCCGCCGCCGCCGCATTTCCAGCAGACGACCGGAAAGATGTCCGACCAGGAGCTGCGCGCGCTGCAGAACGCCCGCTTCCTGGCGCGCATGGACGATGCCTGGCGCACGCCGTTCTACGATACGCGCTGGCGTGCGGCCGGGATCGAGCCCGGCGACATCCGTGGCCTCGACGATATCGAGAAGCTGCCGACCTTCACCAGCGACGACCTCAAGGAGGCGATCGCGGCCGCGCCGCCTTTCGGCAGCCACCAGCCGGTGACCGCCGAGGACCTGGCGAGCACGCCCTTCAAGGTGCACACCTCCGGCGGCACCACCGGCTTCCCGCGGCTCACCCTGTTCGACCCCGTCGCCCTCGAAGTGCAGGCGATCCAGACGGCGCGCGCGCTCTGGGCGCAGGGCACGCGCCCCGGCGACGCCGTGCAGATCACCTACACGCTCGCCATGGCCAATGCCGGCTATTGCGGCCTCTACGCCTGCCTGCACTGGCTCGGCGCGATGCCGGTCACGACCGGCTCGGGCGTGGTGACGCCGAGCGAGCGCCAGCTCGAATACGCGCTGAAGATCGGCACCACCGCCTGGTATGGCCGCGCCGAATATCTGGCGCGCCTCGTCCAGGTGGCGAACGAGACCGGCTTCGACCTGCGCTCGCTCAAGACCAAGCGGTTGCACTCCTTTCTCGGCCCGGATGTCGACGGCCATCTGCGCAAGCAGCTCGAGGAGGCCTGGGGCTGCCCGGTCTACGATAATTACGGCACGCACGAGATCGGCCAGATCGCCTTCGAATGCGAAGCGCAGGACGGCAAGCACATCAGCGAGGACACGGTCTATCTCGAGACCGCCGATGTCGAGACCGGCGCGGTGCTGCCGGCCGGCGAGCGCGGCAATCTCGTGGTGACCAGCCTGCATCGCAGCACGCCGCCGATCATCCGCTACGACCTGCGCGACCTGCTCGTCGCCTATGAGCGTTCGGAATGCTCCTGCGGCCTGTGCACGCGCAAGCTCTCGATGTTCCTCGGGCGCAGCGACGAGATGGTGAAACTGCGCGGCACCAACGTCTATCCGATGGCCTGCCAGAGCGCGGTCACCGCCGACCCGCGCGCGACCGGCGAGTTCCTCTGCGTCGTTGCCTATTCCGGCGAGGGCCTCTCGCGCCGGGAGTCGATGACGGTCCGGGTCGAGAAGAAGTCGGACGAGATCGACGATGCGGCCTTCGCGGCCGACATGGAGGCCGCGCAGCACCGCGACCTGAGCGTGCGGGTCGCGGTCGAGATCGTGCCGCCGGCGAGCCTGCTGCCGCTTACGCAGGTCGGCAGCACCGGCAAATCCCGGCGCCTGCTCGATCTGCGCCAGAACGGAAAGTGACGATGACGAAGACGATCACTCTCGCGCAAGCGCTGGCCGCGGTCGCGCCCGGCAGCTCGGTGGCCTTCGGCGGCGGCGGCATCCAGCGCAAGCCGATGGCGGTGGCGCGGGCGCTCGCGGCTGCGGATGTCGGCGATCTCACGCTCGTCGCCATGCTGGGCGGCCCGGAAGTCGATCTCCTGATCGGCGCCGGCAAGGTCCGCGAATTGCAGTTCGCCTTCGTCGGCTTCGACGCCTTCGGGCTGGCGCCGCATTTTCGCAGGGCGCGCGAGGCCGGCAGCATCTCGGTCGTCGAGTATTCGGAAGCGACGATCATCGCCGCCTTCGAGGCCGGCGCGAAGAACCTGCCCTTCCTGCCGACACGCTTCGGGCTCGACACCGACATCCTGACGACGCCGACGGCGCCGTTCCGCAAGGTTGCCTGCCCGTTCAGCGGCGAGGAGCTGCTGGCGGTGCCGGCGCTGCGGCCGGATGTCGCCTTCATCCATGCCAACATCGCCGACCGGCACGGCAATGCGGTGATCATCGGCGACGGCTATGCCGATCCGCTTCTCCTCCAGGCGGCGAAGACCGTCTTCGTCACGGCCGAGAGGATCGTCGACGAATTGCCGGATGACGCGGCGACCGCCGGCGGCACCTTCCTGTCCCGGCTCTGGATCGAGGGCGTAATCGAGGCGCCGCGCGGCGCCGGCATGACGGCGCTCTATCCGGACTACCGCTTCGACCTTCCGGCAGTGCTGGAATACCAGAAACGGGCGACCGATTCCGAATGGTTCTCCGCATGGATTCGGGAGCAGTGACGATGACCGACTACACGCTCGAAGAGCTCCTGATCAGCCGCATGGCCAAGGAGTTCCGCGGCAACGCCATGGGTGTCGGCGCGACGATCCTGTCGGATCTCTCGGCGCGGCTCGCCAAGGCGCTGCATGTCCCGGATCTCTTCCTGACCACGGGTTCGCGCGCCGCCGCCGATTGCGACGTGCACGCCAAGGCGCTGGTCGACGAATGGACGCTGGCCGCCTCGGGGCGGATGAATCTGAGCTGGCAGGAGATGTTCCATCTCATCGCCCACGGCAAGCTGCAGATCTGGATCGGCACGGTCCAGCTCGACCAGTACGGCGCCTCCAACATCTCGGTGATCGGCCCCTGGGCCAAGCCGAAGGCGCAGCTCGTCGGCGCGCGCGGTGTTCCCGACGATCTCTGGGGCTGCGAGACGCTCTGCTATCACATCCGCCGGCACAATCCGCGCACGATCGTCGCCAAGGTCGATTTCGTCTGCGGCCGCGGCAATGAGGATGGCGGCGGTCAGGCCCGCCCGGTGCGCCGTGCGAGGCCCGGCCTCGTCGTCACCGATCTCGGCGTCTTCGATTTCGAGGGGCCGGGCGGGTCGATGCGCGTCGTCTCCCTGCATCCCGGCGTCACGCTGGAGCGCGTGCAGGAGAAGACCGGCTTCGTGGTCCATGCCGAGGGCGAGATCGCCGTGACGCCGGCGCCGACCGCCGAGGAACTGCGGCTGATCCGCGAGGAGAT
>JAEXUU010000220.1 GCA_023452965.1 Pseudomonadota bacterium
GCCGCATCGAGCGCCCGGAAAGGCCGCCCCGATTCCAGATGCCGCTCGATCTCCTCGAGCGAGACCCCGCTGGTCTCAGGCACCAGCAGCTTGGTGAAGACCAGCCCGGCCGCGCAGACCAGCGCATAGACCGCGAAGACCCCGCCGAGCCCGATGCTGCTGACCAGGATCGGGAAGGAGAACACGACGAGGAAGTTGAAGCCCCAATTGGCGAGCGAGGTCACACTCATGCCGAGGCTGCGTACCTTCAGCGGGAAGATTTCGGACATCATCACCCAGGGCAGCGGGCCGATGCTGGCGGCGAAGGCGGCGATGTAGAGAACCAGCCCGACGGTCGCGAGGATATCCAACGATTCCGAGCCGGTGGCCGCGCCGAGCGCGATCATGCCCAGGCTGAGGGCCGTGCCGGCAAAGCCGATGAAGAGCAGGCGGCGCCGACCGATCCGGTCGATCAGATACATGCCGACGAAGGTCATTCCGACATTGACGATGCCGATCCCGACCGTCGCCAGGATCTGGGTCGAAGTCGAGTTGAAACCCGCCTCCTTGAACACCGTCGGCGCGTAATAGATCACGGCGTTGATACCGCTGAGCTGCTGCAGGAAGAACAGCCCCATGCCGACCACCAGCGCCGGCCGGACGGTCGGGCTGAGCAGATCCGCCCAGGTGCCGGGCCGGGTCCGCTGCTGCGCCGCCTGTCGGATGCTCGCGAGTTCCGCGTCTACTGCAGGATCATGCGGCGCGAGCTCGCGAATCCGCGCGATCGCAAGACGCGCCTCGTCGGTGCGACCCTGCAGGGCGAGCCATCGCGGCGTATCGCCCATGCGGTACATGCCGATAAGCAAGGCGAGCGCGGGCAGGACGCCCATCACGAACATCAGCCGCCAGGACTCGGCGAAGACGAAGTCGACGATATAGGCGCCGAGAATGCCGAGCGTGATCGCGAGCTGATAGATCGAGACCAGCATGCCGCGCTTCTCGGCGGGCGCGCTCTCGGAGATGTAGAGCGGCGCCACCATCGCGGCGATGCCGACGGCGAGCCCAAGCAGGAGGCGAGAGGCCGTCAGGACCCAGACCGCCCCCGCCGCAGCCGAAAGCAACGCACCTGCGGCGAAGAGCACGCCGGCGACCAGCAGAAGGGCCCGGCGGCCATAGGTTTCGGTGGTGCGGCCCGCCAGCAGCGCCCCGCCCAGCGCCCCGAGCGGCACGGCGGCGGTCATCAGCCCCTCGTCGAACGGGCTGATCGTGAATTCCCCGCGCAACAGATGCAGCGCGCCGGCGATGACGCCCTCGTCGAAGCCGAACAGGAAACCGGCAATGCCGGCGATGGCAGCTACGAAATAGATCATCGTCTGCGCTCTGGTTGGCGTGGGTTCGCGAGGATCAGCGCAGGAGGCCGTTCGCCACCTTGCGGAAGGCGGTCACGATGTCGCTCTCGTCGGCTTCGGTCAGGGTCGCGCCGATGGCGAGCAAGGCGCCGCGCGCCTGGAATTCGTCGCAGCGCGGCAGCGCGCCGACGCCGTAATGATAATCCTTCGCGAAGGCGTTGGCCGGATGGGTCCAGGGGAAGCCGTCGCGGCTGTTGGACCGGCGCTGCACCAGGCTGGGAACGTTGAAGTACCAGTGCATGCCCCATTCCTGCATGGTGATGCAGGCGAGGCTGCCGGGTGGCCCGGCGATCCCCTCGGCGCGCAGGGCCTCGACGAAGCGCCGCGCCAGGCCGGCATCGGGCAGCAGCATCAACAGGAACGGCCCGGTATCGCCGGCCGGGTCCGGGATATGGCGGAAGCTGAGGCCGGGCAGGTCGGAGAGTTGCTCGCGGATACGCCATTTCGAGGCCCGCATCGCGCCGGTGATCCGCGGCAGCTTGCGCATCTGCGCCAGGGCCATCGCGCCGGCGAGTTCCGACATGCGCGCGCCCATGCCCCAGAGCTGGCAGGCCTCGTCGGACGAGTCGAGCCGGCCCTTCTCGTTGCGGGGGTAGCCGAGGTCGTGCAGCGCCACGATGCGCCGGAACAGCGCGTCGTCCTCGGCGACGAGCATGCCGCCATCGCCCGAGGTCATGTTCTTGTTCAGCTGGAAGCTGAAGATGCCGATATCGCCGAAGCGACCGACCGCACGCCCGCCGACCGAGGCGCCCGCCGCCTGCGCGCAATCCTCGACGAGGCCGAGGCCGTGGGCACGGCAGATCTCGGCGATTTCGGCGATGCGACCTGGCGCACCGCTCATATGGACGCACAGCACCGCGCGGCTATGCGGCCCAATCTTGCGCTTGAGATCCTCGGGATCGATGCAGAAGGTCTCGTCGATATCGACCAGGCGGGGAATGGCGCCGACCCGCACCACCGCCGAAAGGCAGCTCACCCAGAGATAGCCCGGCACGAAGACCTCGTCGCCGGGGCCGACCCCGAGCGCCGACAAGGCAATCGTCAGCGCCGCCGTGCCCGACGACACGCCGAGCGCGTTGCGATGCCCGAAGGCCTCGCACCATTCCCGCTCCAGCGTCTCGACCATGTGCTGCGGGTCGGGCCCGTAGAAGCGGAACGGGCTGCGCGCGCGCACCACGCGGTCGACCAGCTCGCGCTCCTCCTCGCCGATCCAGTGCACCCCTGGCAGCTCCCAGGGCAGAGGCTCGCTCCTGACCGGCACGCCGCCATCGATCGCGAGCCGATTGGCTCGCTCCTGACCAACCCGCGATCCCTGCTCGGCCAGATCAGTCATGCGCTTCCCCCTGTCAGCAATGCGTCGTCTTGGCGGCGTGATCAACGAGATTGAAGATGTTGATCTGGCCAACGAAGCGCTTGTAGCATGAAACAGAGCAGCAAATCCGGCTTTTAGTTTTGGAAAAGATCTGAAATGATTGGAAATAACTGGATTTTCAGGTCTATTAGCCCAATTGAGTTAATTTTGACTCTAATTTTAGCGGGCGGAATAGCATTCGGATTTGGAATAACATCTGTCTCTGGCGTACTGGATATTATAAAGTCAGAATTTGAACTTTCGGAGATCGGCGAACAATTTGTCGTCGGAATTCTGGTCCTCGGTTGCTTCGTCGGTGCCGCCATAGCAGGGCCGATCTCGGCCCGCTGGGGCAGAAGACGAACGATCATGCTGGCGGTTGTACTCGGCGGGCTCGGCTATACGCTGATCCTGGCCGGGATCGGCTTCGGTGGACTGCTGGTCGGGCGCAGCCTTGCCGGTCTCTGCATCGGCCTGATCTCGATGGTGGTGCCAATGTACGCAGCCGAGACGACGCCGGCTCAGCGCCGCGGCGCCGTGGTCTCGATGTTCCAGCTCGCGATCACGCTCGGCATTCTCGGCGCCTATGGCACGACCCTCGCCTTCGCCGCGAGCGTGCCCTGGCAGATCCTGCTCGGCGCCGGCGCGCTCCCACTCGGTCTCGGCCTACTGGCGATCCTGTTCCTGCCCGAGAGCCCGCGCTGGCTCGCCGCGCGGGGCGAACACGCCGCGGTCGAGAAGGCGACGCTCACGCTCGGCCTCGCCGATGAATGGCAGGAGATGCCGGCGGCTCCCGCGCACGCAGACAACCAAAGCGGCACCGCGCTGACTCGCGGCAGCACGGTGGCTGTCCTCGGGTTCTGCAGCACGCTTTTCGTGCTGCAGAATCTGAGCGGCATCGACGGCATCCTCTACTATGCTCCCCGCATCTTCCAGGAACTCGGCTTTTCGGCCGGAACCGCGGCGCTCGCCGCGACCTTCGGCCTCGGACTGGTCAATGTCCTCGCCACGATCGCCGCTATTGCCCTGGTCGATCGCCTCGGCCGCAGGCCGCTGCTGATCATCGGCTCCGCCGCGATGGCGGTCGGGCTCGCCGCCGTGATCCTCGCTTCCCAGCTCGCCTGGCCCTGGGTCGGCCTCGCGGGTCTCGCCCTCTTCATCGCAGCCTTCGCCATGAGCCTCGGCCCGCTGCCCTATGTGCTGATGTCGGAACTGTTCCCGACGGCGATCCGTGAATCCGGCATCGCCGTGGCCTCGGCGACGAGCTGGCTGTTCAACGCCCTGATCGCCTTCACCTTCCTCTCGCTGGTGGCGGCGATCGGCCTTTCCGGAGCGATCGGGCTGTTCCTCGCGGTCTGCCTGATCTCGCTCGGCTTCTGCCTCGCCTTCGCGCCGGAGACGCGCGGTGCCCGGCTCGAGGACATCGAGACGGCAGTGCTCGCGGGGCGGCCGTTGCGCCATCTCGGCAGCTGAAGCGGCTGCGTGCCGGCCGCGCGACCATCGCGCGGCAGAGCTCCGGCGAGCCTGCAAACGCCCGGTCCGAGCCCCGGCCATAGCGCGCCTTATCCTGGCTTGAAGGCCCGCAGCCCCCTCCCCGCCTGAGCGCGGTGTTTGACTCCACGCCTTCGTGAGCAAACGGCGACCGCGCATGTGCTAAATGCGAAGGCAGGCGTCGGCGCTGGCGAGGCCTCGGAAAGCCCCGAAAAGCAGGTCGGGTATGGCTCACCGACGGAGCGGTTCCTGCAGACGCAGATTGCGGTTCCCGGGCAAATCGGGGCAAGAAGGCGACGCGCTGAGTCATCGCATCGCGTCCCAGCGCCGGGGCGATGATTTGGCGATCAACCGGGCGTCATAGATGGTCACACGCACAGAGCTCGTATCACGGCTGGAACGGGCTTTCCTGGACCACGGGTACGCGCAGCTGACGATGATCACCATCGCCGGGATCGTCGATGTCACGCGGCGGACGCTCTACAACTATTTCAGCAACAAGGAAGAAGCGTTCCGCTTTCTGATCGAGCAGGCCAATGCGAATGCCGTCGAGGCCGGCATGGCGGCAGGACGCACGGCCCTCGCCGCAGGACACGACGCCGTCGAGATCCTGGCGACCATTCTCGACATCCGATACGGCAACGCGCGGCGACGGCTGAGCCAGTCGCCGCACGCGATCGAGATCAACGACCAGGCCTTTCGGCGCTGCCGAGACATCATGGTCGGCTCGGCCGTTGCCTTCCAGGCGGAATTGGCGGCGTTCGTCGTGGAGCTGGAGAAGCAGGGGCTTCTGCGTCTCAAGAGCGGCATCAGCCCCGAGGATCTGGCGCAGCTGCTCGCCGACGGCGCGCGCGGCACCAATCAGAGCCTGCCGCCGATCGCTCCGGACAGGCTGCATCTTCGCTACCGAGGAATGGTCCGGGCCTTGCTCCACGGCACGATCGAAGGCGAGCGCTGAGACCCTGGAGATTTGCCTGGCACCAATCGCGCCCTCTTCTCAATTTTCACGATATTGTGCAGAATGCCTGAGGGTGGCGGACAAGCGCGACGTCACCCTGCGGGGGGCCAATGCAGTCTTTGGAGTGGAGGATCGATCGGCTGCTGGCCGATCCGCAGTTTGATCGCGCCATCCATCGCCTGGCCTCCGGCTTCGTGGATGTGCAGGCCGCCGCGCCGCGCCTCGCCTCGCAGTTTGCGACGCAGCAGCGCTGGCTGATGTCGCATGCGGCGCTGTCGCGTTATTTTCGCGGCCTCCGCACCGGCCGGCCGGGCTTGTCTCGGACCGAATTCCTCGAGGAAGCGCTAGGCCATCGGCTGGCGAGCCGCAACACCGCCACGGCCTTCTTCGCCGAAGCGCTGCATTACGGGCTGATCCGGCCAATCGGAGCCTCAGGTCGCGGCTCCGGCCTGGTCGAGCCCGCGCCATCGACATTGTGGGCCTTGACCGAGTGGTACGCGCTGCATCTGGCGGCGCTCGATGCGCTCGATGGCGGGGACAGGGTGGAACGCCTGCGAAAGGCGGACCTGATGCTGCTGGCGGAGATGGAATCCGGCGTTGCCGACGGCCTGCTCGGCTGCGAGCTTATTCGAGCTCCGGCGCCGATCTACGCGGTATTCGCCTCGGTGGATGATGGCGGCAGTCTGATGGACCGTCTCATCGTCGGGCTGGATTGGGACGCAGCGCCGGCTCAGGAACAGGCGCTGACCGACGTCACCTCGGTTTCCGCGCTCGCCCGCCGACTTAATCTGTCCCGCACGCACACGGGCAGGACGGTGGCGGCGGCGGCCGCCCTCGGAGGCCTTGGCTGGAGCGGCACGCCAGGGCGCTCGCCGATCTGGCTCTCGAGGCGTTTTCGCGCCGAGTACGCGCAGATCCAGGCGGCGAAGCTCGCGATCATAGGCACAGCCTTCGACGCAGCGGCGAGAACGCCGGAGCCTGCCTCGCCGACGGCTGCCATCGGAACTCCGGAGATGGTTCACGGCCATTCCGATCGCCCGCCATGCTGAGGAAGTCAGAGGAGACAGAGCCGTCGCCTGACAGCCAGGCGCAGCCCTCGATCGGGGCGCGTCTCGATGCGCTGCCGTTCTGCCGGCTCAGGCTGGCGATCTTCGCCGTCACCACGCTGGCACTGTTTGCTGATATCGCCGAGGTCGCGCTCGGCAATGCGCTCGGCGCAGTCTTCCAGGCACCGCCGCGCAGCATGACGCGAACCGAGCTTTCGCTGTTCCTCGCCGCGATCTTCGCAGGCGGAGCCGTTGGTGCGCCGGGCTTCGGCCTGCTCGGCGACCGGACAGGCCGCCGCTTCGCTCTCCAGGCGGCACTCCTCGTCGTCGCGATCGGCTCGATCGGCGCAGCAGCCAGCGATGATGCGACCGCCCTGATCGGCTTTCGTTTCCTGTCAGGGCTGGGCATCGGCGCCTGCCCACCGCTGATCGCGGCCTATCTCGCCGACGTCATGCCGCCGCGCTTGCGCGGGACTATGGTCTGCCTCTGCGCGGGCCTCGCCTTTCTCGGTGCCCCCGCCATCATCTTCCTGATGCGCGCGACCACGCCGAGCTTTCTCGGCCTCGAGGGCTGGCGCTGGGCGCTGAGTTCGGGAGCCATCCTCGCCGTCGTCGCCGCTGCGCTGCTGAGCCTTTTGCCTGAATCGCCGCGTTGGCTGGCCGCCGCCGGTCGTCTCGACGAGGCCGAGGCCGCTCTGCGCCGCTTTGGCGGGCGGAAACACGACGCCGCTGTGATATCGGTTCCCCCGAGTACCTTCGCCTCGGCGGCTGACGCGCGGGAAACGCTGACCGTCGGAAAGCGTCTGCTGTTGCTCTGCACGCTTTATGCGCTCGCCCCCTGGGCGACGATCGGCTTCCCGCTGATGAGCGGCGCGGTCATGGTCCAGAAGCAGTTCAGCATCAGCGATTCCGTGGTCGCGGCCGGGCTGATCATGTTCGGGCCGGTGATCGGCAACCTGCTCATGGCCCTGGTGATCGACCGGATCGGCCGCAGGGCGAGCCTGATCGCCAGCGCCGTCGCAATGATCCTGCTGGGGCTGGGCTTCGCGGCCGCGACCGAGTTCGTCACCCTGATCGGGATCGGCATCGCGTTCGCCCTGTGTACCGCCATCTATGCGAGCGTGCTCGGCGTCTATGCGGCCGAGATCATCCCGACGGCCCTGCGCTCCTCGCGGACCTCACTGGCATGGGGCATCGGGCGGCTCGTTTCGGTCTTCGTGCCGCTGGTGTTCTTCGCGCTCATCCACCAGATCGGGCTTTGGGCGATGTTCGGGTTGATCGCGGTCGCCCTTGGTCTCAGCGCCGTGCTGATCGCCAGCGTGGGGGCACGGGGCCGCTCGCAGCAGCCCGTCGCGTGAGCTTGCGGATGGGCGCAGATTCCCTTCGGCCAGCGAGCGAGCCTACCGGTCGACGTCGACCGAGATCACTACCCTGGGTTGATGTCGGCGCATCCGAGTGATCTGGGCATGTGACCATTTTTGAAACGCGTATTGCACATGAGAGAGCAATCTGAGAATTTTTGACCGTTCATCGGGAGGCGGGATCGCCTCGGCGCATGTCTGCCTGATTTCCAATCTGCCGCCATTGATGGCCGCGGGCTGCGCCGAGAGACGCGAATTTCCTTGATGCACAACCGTTCCGGCGCGCTGCCGGAATGGTGGGGGGCTGTGTCGAGGTGTGACGTGAAGGCGAAGCGACGAATGTCCGGCTGGGCGAGGCTCGGCCTGGTCATGACCATCTCAACCGGCTCGGCCTACGCTCAGCTTCTTCCTCCCAAGCCCGTCCGGCCGCCCGCGCCTGCAGTGGCGACGGCACAGCCTGTCGCCCAACCAGCCGCACCGGCGGTATCGCCGGAACCGAGCAGCACCACGGCGAGCTTCGGCGACTGGACGCTGCGGTGCCAGCGTATCGCCGACGCGGCCAAGCCGATGCGGGTCTGCGAAGTCGCGCAGATCCTGCAGGCGCAAGGCCAGCAGGCCCCCATCGCGCAGATCGCGCTGGGGCGGCTCGGAAACGATGAGCCGGTACGCGTCACCGCCGTAATGCCGGTCAGCATCTCCTTCCCCGGCAGCGTGCAGATCGTCATGGGCGAGAAGGACGCCAAGCCGGTCGACCTGCCCTGGCGGCGCTGTCTGCCGACTGCCTGCTACGCCGATGCCGCGCCGGGCGACGACGCCCTGAAGCAATGGCGCAAGGCGAGCGAGCAGGGCCGGATCCTGTTCAAGGACGCGGCCGGCCGCGAGCTTGCCCTACCACTTTCCAGCCGTGGCCTCGATCAGGCGCTCGACGCGCTCGCGAAGGAGCGCCTCTGACATGTCGAAGCGTCGCTCGCTCCGTCCGGCCACGGCCATCGCGCCGCGCGCAGTCGGCCCCCGGCAGCGCGACGCATTCGCGCCGCGGCCGCGCTCGGTCCTGGCGGCTTGGCGGGACCGTTGCCTGGTCGGCCAGGCGATGGCGCTGGCGCTCTGGAATGTACCGGCCTTCGCTCAGAACATCATCACGCCGGACGGGCGCACCCAGACCAATGTCTCGGTCAGCGGCACCACCACGACGATCACCACGCAGACGGTCTCGGGCGGAGCCGGCTACAATTCGTTCTCCCGCTTCGAGCAGGGCGCGGGCACGACCGTCAACATGCACCTGCCGCAGAACACCGGCGCGCTGGTCAACATCGTCCGCGACGGACCCGTCGTCATCAACGGCATCCTGAATTCGTATCGCAACGGCCAGATCGGCGGCCATGTCTACTTCTCGGATTCGGCCGGCTTCACCGTCGGCCCGAGCGGCGTCATCAATACCGGCCAGTTGACCGTCAACACGCCGACGCGGGCGTTCCTCGACCAGGTGATCGGACCGAACGGCACCGTCAACGAGACGATGGCGGCGCGCCTGCGGGCCAACGACGTGCCGATCTCGCCCGATGGGACGATCACCATCGACGGCCGGATCAATGCGCGCCGCGGCGTCAGCCTGAACGGCCATACGGTCAGCGTCGCCGGCCAGATCAACGCCAACACCGCCGCGGTCGATATCGGCGAGCGTCGCCGCCAGCACCGGGCAGCGTTCTCGCAGAGCGTCAACACCGCAGGTCTCCAGCAGGGCGGCGCCATGGTCGCGCGCCGGGGCGGCGGCATCGAGATCGTCGCGGCAGGAACGGCCTCGATTTCCGGAACGCTGAACGCCAAGGCCACGGCGCGCCGTCCGGCCGGCTCCGTCGCCATCCGCTCCGGCAAGGGCACCTCCATCGCCGCGACCGCGCGCATCGACGCCACGGGCAGCGCGCCCGGCGCCCACTCCGGAGCTTCGGCATCTGGCCAGCCGAGCGTCAACACGGCGGATGGCGGCACGGTCTCGATCCGCTCGGCGGGGCCGATCTCGATCGCGCGCGGCGCCGTGATCGATGTGAGCGGCGCGCATTCGGTCGCGGCCAAGGGCGGCTCGGCGGTGATCTTCGCCGACACCAACCTCGACGTGCAGTCGGGAGCGATCTTCCGCGGCACTGCCGGCGTCACCGGCGATGGCGGCTTCCTCGAGTTGAGTGCGAAGAACACCGTCACGCTTGGCGCTATCGATGTCGATCTGTCGGCACGCAACGGCAAGGCTGGCCTGCTCTATATCGACCCGACCGATATCGTGATCGGAACCGGTGGCAGCGCCAACATGATCACCAACGGCACCCATGTGTCGCTGGAAGCCACGAACAGCATCACCATCCTCGGCGACGGGATCATCGACACCCGCAATTTTAACCGTAGCGCCAATGGCGGCGTGCTCTCGGCGGCGAATCCCAGCCTGGGCAGTTCCGGCAACATCACGCTCACCGCGCCGAACATCGAGGTCCGCGGCAAGCTGCTGGCCGGGGCCAGCGCCGGCAGCAGTTTTCTCGCTGGCGACGTGACGCTGGACGCGACGACCTCGCAAACGCTGATCGGCGGCCGCGCCAGCGCGAGCTCGACCATCGATATCTACGGCACGATCACGGGCCGCGACGTTCTGCTGAAGGCGGATGCCACGGCGGTCGCGTCCTATATCGATCCCTCGGCGGGTCCGCTGGTCGCGCTGGCGGCCCAGACCGTCGCCGGCGCCGCGCTCGGCCTGAACGGCGGCTATGTCGGCAGCAGCATCACCAGCCGGGTCCAGATTGCCGACGGCGCGACGATCGAAGCGACGCGCGACGTCAGCATCACCGCCAAGGGCCGGCAGGAAGCCTCGCTGCCGGCGATCACGATCACGGGCAGCAACGTCTTCGGCGGGGCGGTCTCGATCGGCGAGATTTCCGGCACCGTGACGGCCGACATCGCCTCGGGCGCCACGATCAACGTCGGGCGCAACCTGGCGGTCAGCGCCGAGAACGACGTCAAGCTCGGGGTCTCCGCCATCTCCGTCACCGTCGGCACGGCGCTCGCGGCGGCGACGGTCGCCTATGGCAATGTCGACGTCACCACCTCGGCCAAAATCCATTCGGGCGCGACGATCACCACCGGCGCCCTCACCAACGTCAGCGTCACCGCGCTCAACACCAATTCCTTCTCGACCTCGGCCAATTCCATCGCCGCCTCGGGCGGCGTCGCCGGCGCTTCGATCGCCTATTCCGACTACAAGGCGCAAGCCGAAGCCCTGCTCGGCGCCTCGCTCGGCACGAGCGCGAGCAAGGTGAAGAGCATCACCGTCTCGGCCGTCTCCGACACCACCAGGAACGCCACCAGCGCCTCGACGACTGTCGGCGACAACCTGATTTTCAACGCCGGTCCGAGCGGCACGACCGTCTCGACCCTGCTCAGCCAGCTCTTCGGCAAGCTCTCGAGCGGCTCGTCGAGCGTTCCCGTCAAGGCCGGCAGCGCCATCGCCATCGCCGACAGCAGCCTCGGCGCCAGGGCGGCGATCGCCGCTGATCCGGGCTCGACGGCGCCGATAACGCTCCATTCCGACGGCAACGTCGTGGTGGCGAGCCGCCAGTCCGATTTCGGGGTGCGCCTGATCGCCGACAGCTCGATCAACTCGAACTCGAAGGATCCGACGAGCGCGCAGCCCGAGGCGCAGGTCTCGCTCTCATTCGGCATCGGCGTCGGCAATTACGCGCACGAATCGACGGCCTTCATCGGCTCCGGCGTGACGGTCAACGCCTTTCGGGTCGGCGTCGGCGCGACCAACGAGATGCCGATCTCGAACACCTGGACCAACTGGGCGGGCCCCCTCGAGGTCGTCTCGCACCTCAACGGCAATCTCGGCGTCGTCAACAACATCATGACGAGCTACGCCAACGCCAGCTCGCAATCCCAGCAGCTCGGCCTCGCCGGCTCGGTCAGCTATTTCCGCGTCGACAACGAGACCTCTGCCTATGTCGCGAGCGGGGCGACGCTCAACACGACGGCGTCGGCCACGCCCTGGACGAAGACGCTGGCCGACGGCCATGTCCAGAACTGGGGCAACGCCGTCAGCGTCGTCGCCGAGACCAAGGTGCAGAGCATCGATGGCGGCGGCAATTTCGGCCTGACCGGCGGCCTCAATGGCGGAGCGGGCTCCGCGGCAGGCGGTGCCCTCCTCAACATCGGTCGCACCAGCAGGACGGTCGCCGCCATCGCCGACGGCGTGACCATCACCGCGTCGGGGCTGGACGTGAAGGCCACGACGACGGACGAGATGTACGTGATCGTCACCTCCTCGGGCAGGGCGCAGGGCGCCGCGCTGAGCGGCATGGTGGGGCTGGCGAATCTGAACAACCAGACCCTGGCCTCGATCAGCAACCGCGCCTTCGTCACCGCCGATGTCGTGTCCGTCAAGGCGGAGCAGTCCGTCTCGGTGCTGTCGGTCAGCGGCGGGATCGTCGGGGCCAGCACGGGTGGCAGCAGCGCCGGCGTATCCGTCGGCCGGATCGACGCCACCACGGTGACGCGCGGCTATATCGGCGACAATTCCGGCGACCTGTCCGATGATCGCCTGCGCGGCGCCGGGACCACGCCCGGCCTTATCGAGACGGATTCGCTGAGCGTCCAGGCGGCGACCACCGGGTGGCTGTCGGCGGCCTCGGTCGCGGCGGCGATCGTCGACGGCACGATGGACTTCGTCACCGACGACCCGTTCTTCACGGTCGTCTCGGCCGCCAGCGCGTCGCAGGGCGGGGGAAAGCCGTCCTTCGCCCTGGCCGGCAGCGCCGCTGTCGCCTCGACCCAGCTCGGGACCTCGGCCTGGATCGACGGCGCCAGGATCGAGGCCAAGACGAGCTCGGTTTCCACGGCCGTCGCTGCAGTGAACTCGACCATCCTCGAACTGGGGTCGGGCTCCGCCGCGATCAATCTCACAGGCAGCGGGCAGGGCACGAGCGCGGCCCTGGCCGGCGCGATCGCCTTCGCCAAGCTCGACAACAGCACCGACGCCCGGATCAGCCACTCATCCCTCACGGATATCGGCAACACCAGCGTGCAGGCGCTGGCCGGCGGGCGTGCCACGGTCGTCGGGCTCGGCCTGGCCGGCTCGGGAGGCGGGAACGCCGCCGCGGCCATGTCGGTCGCGCTTGGGCTGGTGACGAACCGCGTCTCAGCCTCGATCGCCGATTCCGCGCTGGTCGCACCGACGAACCCCTGGGTGTCGAATCTCGTCACGGTGGCCGCCTATCAGACGACCGATATCGGCATCGGCGGCGGCGCTGCCTATGCCGGCGCCAAGAACGGCGTCGGCATCGCGCTAACCTATGCCGAGATCCGCGATCCCGATGGCGAGGACGCGGTCAGCGCCAAGGTGACGCGCTCCACGCTCACCGGCGCCGACCGGCTCCAGGTCAGGGCGACCAATGCCAGCCGCATCATCTCCTCGGCCATCACGGCCGGCCTCGGCGGCAACGGCCTCGCCGGCTCCTTCGTCATCAACCGGGTCAAGCCGACGACGAACGCGGCGATCTCGGGCCTCAGCGGGACGCTCGCGACGATCTCGGTCTCGGGCGACGTCGTGGTGCTCGCCGATGGCAGCCGGATCGGCGTCTATGACGATATCATCCGTGGCCGCCAGGCCGTCTCCGCAGCCAACCGGTCCGAGGTCGACTTCTCCGGCGCGGCAGCCAATGAGGGCACGGCTATTGCCGAAGGCGCGGCCGTCCTGGCCATCGTCGGCGCCCTGCAGGGCGGGGACAACAATGTCGGCGTCTCGGTGCTCAGCAACACGATCGCCCAGTCGCATATCGCGGCGATCGACTTCGCCACGGTCACGGCCGACGGCGACGTCAGCGTCGTCGCCCGGGACGGGGCGACACTGACCGGCATCGCGGTCGGCCTCGGCATCGCGACCGGCCAGTTCGCCGGCGTCGCCTCGGTCGCGCAGCAGACGATCGACAACGTCATCAGAGCGCGCATCAACGGCGGCAGCATCACGAGCCGCGACGTCGCCGTGCAGGCTCAGGCGGCATCGGAGATCGAGGGCAGGGCCGGCACGCTCGCTGGCAGCACGGGTACCGCCGCCGTCGGCCTCTCG
>JAEXUU010000226.1 GCA_023452965.1 Pseudomonadota bacterium
CTCCTAACCCGCTATCGCTCTGACGGTTCCGAGGCGGGCAACGGACGACGCGGCAAAGGCTCGCGCGGCGTGTCCGAAGTGCGGTCCGTTCAACGGGCGGTGACATCCCGTGCGCATCCCGGCAAGATCACGCGGAATTGGGGGCGAAGCATGAAGAAGCTGTCCACCGTGATGTGCTGCCTGCTGTTGGCGGGATGTGCGGGCGTTAGCAGTTGGTCAGGGGCTCCGGGCGTGGATCCGATGCAAAGCGATGGGCACAGCTATGTGCCGGTCGGCGCAGGAACCTATGATCCGCCGCCCGATGAACATCGTCCTGTCAGTACCTGCACGATGAGAGGGCAGAACGTCGTCTGCCGCTGAACACATGTCTCCGACCGGATTGGTGCTTCTCACTGTCGCGAGCTGAGCTTCCTGCCACGCAACTTGGAAAGTGCGACGACCTGTGCGCGCCCGCTATTTGCGGCTGTGGGATAGATGCAAGGACGGTGAAACTGCTGGCCGAGCAAGCGCGCTCTGTTGACCAAAGTGACCTTCAGCGCGCCGCCGGGCCGGCGGTCAGCGGCAGGCGTCGAGCAGCAGCGCTGCGAGGCCAGCCCAGCAGACGCCGATAAGGCTCAGGCCGTCGAGTGCAAGCGCCGTCAACCGGATGAACCGTTGAGCCTCGCAGCCTCCGTTCGTGTCGGTATTTCGGACGGTTCTGCGGGCGTGCAACAGGATCGCGGCAATCGCGAAGAAGGTCGCACCGGCAACGATCGCATCATGGGCCGCCGGCTCATTCCAGCGGCAGGCCAGCGATTCCGAGGCATAGACCGCGAGAAAATGGGCGGCCCAGATGACCGGCCCGGTCAAGGCAAAGCCGGCCCGGCGCAAGGGGGCGGTGTTGCTCATGTCTGCGCAACCAGCCGTGGGAAGCTATGCGTCAGCAGGAGCCCGAAAGCTGCCTGGCCGAGAGTGTAGAGCCATAGGAGCATCAAGACATCGAAGACCGCCCGCCGGTTGCGGTCGAGCCGGTGGGCGAGAAGGCGCGCGACGGCGAACAGGGCCGTGACGAGGACGGCTGCTGCCATCTGCGCCTGCAGGGCGGCATTCGCATAGACCATCGCGGCATAGCCGCTGGATTGCGGGCGAAGGCCGCTGCGCCAATGGCCGGCGACATCGATGAAGAGCGCGCCGGCAAGCGCCGCTCCCCCGGCGATCAGAAGACTGGCTACGAGACCGGGGCGAGGTACATCACGACCAAGGACGAACCGAGCGCCGGCAAGAAGCGCTCCGCTGGCGCCCAGGGTCGCCAGGGACACCCACGCGCTGACTGCCGATGGCAGGTCGGCTTGCCGGGGCCATCCCTCGGGACCGACCGTCCAGAGGTAGAGGTAGCCGAACAGATAGGAGAGATAGAGCGCCGCGGCGACCAGCAGCAGGATGATCGTTGCCCACCAACTATGCGATATCGATCCGGATGCGTAGGTCGGCAGCGCGATGCCGCCGCCGATATCGACGTCCCCCGCCGACGGCGGATCACTGTTCCACGTCCAGACCAGGATCGACGCCACCGCAAGAACGCCGCAGGTCGCTGCGAGCAGCACCGCCTTGACGGTCAGCAGCAGGAAGAAGGCGGCGGTGAACAAGGCGGCGCAGAGATGCGCGTAGCCGGGGCTGCTGAGCCGCATGACGTATTGCGGCTCAGCCTCGATCGGTGAGGTCACGATCGTCTCGCGCGCGCCGGTCGCCGTTCCCGGCAGGTAGTATGCGCCGGCCTCGACATGCCCTGCGAGGTCGGGCTGCTGCCAAAGCGGATCGCGACCATGGACACGCGGTATGCTGCGTGTGGCATAGGTGTGGTTCGGCAGCCATTCGAGCGTGCCGGCACGCCAGATGTCGCCAACTCCGCGCTCGCCCGTCAGGCGCATGTTGCTGATGACGTCGATCAGGAAGACGAGGATGCCGGCGGCGAGGATGAAGGCGCCTATCGTCGAGACCAGGTTCAGCCCGTCCCAGCCCATCCCGGCCGGATAGGTGTAGACGCGCCGCGGCATGCCGATCAGCCCGGTCAGGTGCATCGGCAGGAAGGCGATATTGAATCCCGCGAAGATCAGGCCGAAAGCCCAGCGGCCGAGCCGTTCGGACAGCGGCCGGGTACTGAAGGCCGGCGTCCAGTAGTAGATCGCGGCAAAGAGCGGGAAGACCATGCCGCCGAACAGCACATAGTGGAGATGGGCGACGACGAAATAAGTGTCGTGCGCCTGGCGATCGAACGGGACCATCGCGACCATGACCCCGGTCAGTCCTCCCAGGGTGAAGATCAGAAGGAAGCCGATCACGAAGAGCGACGCCACGGTCAGCCTGAGACGTCCGGCGGCGATCGTCGCGATCCAGGCGAAGACCTGGATGCCGCTCGGGATCGCGACTGCCATGCTCGCCGCCGAGAAGAAGCCGAGCGAGCGGGCAGGGATGCCCGTGGTGAACATGTGGTGGACCCAAAGGCCGAAGGAGAAGAAGCCGACGGCGATCAGCGCCACCACGATCAGCCGGTAACCGACCAGTGGTGTGCCGGCCATGGTCGGCACGATCATCGAGACCATGCCGGCCGCCGGCAGGAAGATGATGTAGACCTCCGGATGGCCGAAGAACCAGAACAGGTGTTGCCAGAGCAGGGGATCGCCGCCGCGCTCGGCGATGAAGAAGGGCCAGTCGAAGGCCCGCTCGAGCTCGAGCAGAATCGTCGCCAGGATCACCGCCGGGAAGGCGAACACGATCATCCCGGCGAAAATCAGCATGGTCCAGGCAAAGATCGGCATGCGCGCCAGCGTCATGCCGGGAGCACGGGTACGCAGCACGCCGACGATGATCTCGATCGCGCCCGCTATGGCCGAGATTTCGATGAAGCCGATTCCCAGCAGCCACCAGTCCGCGCCGACGCCGGGTGAGAAGCGGGCCCCGGTCAGCGGCGGGTACATGAACCAGCCGCCCGAGGGAGCGACCCCGAAGAAGAGCGTGCAGAAGAACACCGACCCGCCGACGAAATAGGCCCAGAAGGCGAAGGCGCCGAGCCGCGGAAACGGCAGATCGCGGGCGCCGAGCATTTGCGGCAGCAGCAGGATGCCGACTGCCTCGACGGCGGGTACGGCGAACAGGAACATCATCACCGTGCCGTGCATGGTGAAGATCTGGTTGTAGGTTTCCTGAGAGAGGAAGTCGTTCCCAGGCGCCGCGAGCTGGAGGCGGATGAGCAGACCGAGCACGCCGGCGAGCAGAAAGAACAGGAACGCGGCGGCGATGTAGAAGTAGCCGATGATGGTGTTGTTGACTTCGCTGACGATGCGCCAGCCGCGCGGACCCTTCCAGACCGCTTCCAATCTTTCGAGCTCGCCTTCCGGCCGCGGCAAGGACGAGGGCAGCTCGGCCGCGGTTACCGGGCCCATTTGCGCGCCGGCACTCATCGCAGGCTTCCGAGGTAGGCGGTCAAGGCGTCCATCTCCTCGCTCGTGAAGATCTCGAACGGCGGCATCAGCGCACCCGGCTTCGCGACCTGCGGATCGGTGATGAAGCCTGCAAGGTTCTCGGCGGTGTTGCGCAGGGTCGCGGCGGCGAGGAAGCGCCGGCCGCCGACCCGGCTGAGATCGGGCCCGACCATGCCTGCGGCCTGGGTGCCGCGAACCGCATGGCAGGCTCCGCAGCCGGCCGAGAGGAAGAGCTTTTCCCCCCCAGCGACCTTGGGTTCGGCCGGTTCATTTCGAGCATCGGCAGCAGCCAGCCAGGCCTGGAATTCGGCCTCTGGCACGGCGACGATCTCCAGGGCCATCAACGCGTGCGGTCCGCCGCAGTATTCGGCGCATTGGCCCCGGTAGATGCCGGGCCGCTCGGCTTTCAGGCGAAGCGTGTTGGTCCGGCCGGGGATCATGTCGAGCTTGCCGCCGAGGCTCGGCACCCAGAAGGAATGGATCACATCGTTGGAGCGCAGCGCGAAATCGATCTCGCGGCCGACCGGGATCCTGATCTCGTTCGCCTCGCGAACGGGCGCGGCGCCGTCGCGTTGATAGTCGACGCGCCACCACCATTGTTCGCCGGTCACCGCGATACGAAGCGCCGGCGTCGTCTGCGCCGCTATGGCCTCGCGCATCAGCCAGAGGCCGTAACCGAGCAACAGCGTCAGCACGACCGATGGAAAGACGATGCCGCCCCATCTGATCGCGCCTTCGCTGCCGATGACACGCCGCACCGGCTCCGCACCATGGATCGCTAGCGCCAGGGCGGCGATCACGATCAGGAGGATCGCCGTTGCCCCCACGAACAGGATCCAACTCAGCAAAGCGATGCGCTCGGCCTCATCGCCGGCAGGAGCGAGGGCTGACTGCGGCGCCCAGCCGGGGAGGGCGGCCAGGATGAAGATCGCGGCCAGTCTGCGTCCGCGCACTGTCATCGGGGGGCCTCGCGGGGCGCAGCGAGGCTTGCGAAATAGGCTGCCAGATCACGCGACTGCGCCTCGCTGAGCCGGCGCGCGATCGGCGCCATGATCCGGCCCGTTGCACTGCGATCGTTGAGACCCTTTCGCCAGACCGCAAGCTGCCCTTCGATGTAACGCGCCGGTTGGCCGGCGAGGCGGGGGTAGTCGGGAGCAGCGCTTTGCCCGTGGCAGCCGAGGCAGGACGGCACGCCATGCGAGGGGACGCCGTCGCGCGCAATCGCCTCACCGCGTGCCGCCGCGGCTTGATCGATTGTCTCGATGCTGGCTGGCGAGCGGGGCAATGAGGCGTAGTAGGCCGCGAGGTGCCTGAC
>JAEXUU010000277.1 GCA_023452965.1 Pseudomonadota bacterium
ATCTCCTATGAGCGGCTGAGCAAGGAACTCGCCGCCATCGCCCGCGACCACCTGCCGGGCCTCGCCTCCGCCGCCCGGCTCGCCGAAGCCAGCGCGCGCGTGATCTCGGCCATGCCGGAGCTCGCCAATGCCGAGCGACGCGACGTCTATGAGCGCAGCCGGCGCGCGGTCGGCGAGCGCCTGGACGAGCTCGACCGCGTCCTGGAGGAGCGCAAGCTGGGCGGCTTCGACGTGCCGGCCTTGTCGGCGGTGGCGGCCGCGATCCGCGGCAATCTCGCGGCGATCGACGCCGTCTCCGAGCGCCGTTTCCCGCTCGGCGAGCGCAACCGGGCCATTGGCGAGGAGTTGCGCTGGCTCCAGGCCGATTTGCTCGACGAGATCGAGCCGCTGACCGACGACGCCCGTTTCAACATCGAGACCGCCCTGGGCCAGGCCAATACGGCCGCAGTAGAAGCCGGCCGTCCGAACGCCATCCGCGAGGAGACGCGCAAGAGCGAAGCGTTGATGACGCTGAACGCCCAGGCGAACCTGATCGTCGGGCTCTTCGGCCGCCTCGGCGCGGTACGGACCCGTGAAGACATGGAGCAGACCGGCCATGTCATCGGAGAAGCCGTCGACCAGCTCGAAGTCGAAGCCAAGGCCCTCGCCGGCTGGGCCGACACCATCACCGTCAGGCAGATCACCCAGCGCCTGATCGGCCTCGCCGACACGACGAACGGCCTGCCCGGGATCAAACGGGCCGAACTGGCCGCGCTGGCCGACGCGCAGCGGCTGATCTTCGAGAGCCGGCGCCTCGTCACCGAGCTCGGCACGCTTGTCTCGCAGGAAGTCCAGCGCACCGAGGCCGTGGCGAAGGCCGCCGCCGAGCGCTCGGCCGAAGCGATCCTGCTTGGGCGCAACCTCCTGCTGGCGATCGCCGCCGCCTCGCTGCTCGGGGCGCTGCTGATCGGCTGGTTCTATGTTCGGCGCCATCTCGTGGCGCGCCTGCGTGTCCTCACCGAGGCCGCAACCAGCATCGCCAGCGGCCAGTCCTCCGCCGTCCTGCCCAAGGCCGGCAATGACGAGCTCGGCGATCTCGCCCGCGCGCTCGCGGTCTTCCGCCAGACGCGCGACGACCTGATCCAGGCCGCCAAGCTCGCGGCCCTCGGCCAGATGGCGGCGGGGCTCAGCCATGAGCTCAATCAGCCGCTCGCGGCTATCCGCTCGCATGCCCATAACGGTGCGCTGCTGCTCGAACGCGACCGGCCGGAGGACGCCCGCCAGGCTCTCGCCCGGATCCAGGCGCTGACGACCCGCGCCGCCGAGCTGATCGCGCATCTGCGGCGCTTCGCCCGCAAGCCCGGTGTCGTGCTCGCGCCGGTCGAGGTCGGCGACGTCGTCGAAACCGCGCTCTCACTGTTCGAGCCACGGCTCGAGGCCGAAGGCGTGACGCTGAAGCGCGAACTGCCGTCGAGCCGGCTCTACGTCCACGCCGAGGAGATCCGGCTGGAGCAGGTGCTGGTCAACCTCGTCGCCAACGCGCTCGACGCCGTCGCCGGCCGCCCTGGCGCGACGCTGACGATCGGCGCGCGGCGGCGCGGCCGCAGCGTCGAGCTCTGGGTCGAGGATAGCGGCCCCGGCATCGACCGCCCGCATCTGGAGCGGATCTTCGACCCGTTCTTCACGACCAAGCCGGTCGGCTCCGGCCTCGGTCTCGGCCTCTCGCTTTCCTACAACATCATCAAGGATTTGGGCGGCACCCTCGCCGTGGCGGAAACAGGGCCGAAGGGCACGCGCTTCCTGATCACGCTCGAGGGCACGACCACCCATGTCATGGCCCCATTGGATACGAACGCATGAGCGCCCCGAAGGTCATCCTCGTCGATGACGACGCCGAGGTTCTCGAAGCCTGGCGTCTGACGCTGGAACTCGATGGTTTCGAGGTCGTCGCCAAGCGCTCCGGCGATGCTGCACTCGCACTGCTGAACCGCGACAGCGCGGCCGTCCTCGTCAGCGATGTCCGGATGCCCGGCCGCGACGGCTTCGGGCTGCTGGCGGCGGTGACCGCAATCGACGCCGAAATTCCGGTCGTGCTGATCACCGGCCATGCGGACGTGCCGATGGCGGTGAAGGCGATCCGCGACGGCGCCTGGGATTTCGTCGAGAAGCCGGCCGACCCCGTGCTGCTGATCGAGACGGTGAGGCGCGCCAGCGAGTATCGCCGGCTGATCATCGAGAACCGCTCGCTGCGCGCCGGCGTCACGCCGGAAGACCCCTGGGCCGCCCGGCTGGTCGGTAACTCACCGGCCATCGCCAAGCTGCGCGGGCGTCTGGCGCTTCTCGCCGATGCCGACACTGACGTGCTTCTCTTCGGCGAGACGGGTACCGGCAAGGAGGTCGCTGCGCGCGCCCTGCACGATCTCGGCAAGCGCGGTAAGGGCCGCTTCGTCGCCGTGAACTGCGGCGCCATCCCCGAGACCATGATCGAAAGCGAGCTCTTCGGCCACGAGGCCGGCGCCTTCACCGGCGCCCGCGAGCGCCGGATCGGCAAGATCGAGCATGCCAGCGGCGGCACGCTCTTCCTCGACGAGATCGAATCCATGCCGATGGCGGCGCAGGTCCGCCTGCTGCGTGCCCTGCAGGAGCGCCGTATCGAGCGGCTCGGCTCCAATCGCGAGATCGCCGTCGACATCCGCATCGTCGCTGCGACCAAGGCCGACCTCGCTGCCCTCGCCAAGACCGGCGGCTTCCGCGAGGACCTGGTCTACCGGCTCAATGTCGTGACCTTGCGCCTGCCGCCGCTGCGCGACCGGCGCGAGGACATTCCGATGCTGTTCCGGCACTTCCTGGCGCTGGCGGCAGCGCGCGTCGGCCGCTCCGCGCCACCGCTCGGGCGCGATCTTCTGCAGCGCCTGTCGCGGCAGGACTGGCCCGGCAATGTCCGCGAGTTGCGCAATGCCGCCGAACGCAGCCTGCTCGGCATGGACGAGGAGTTCGAGGACGCCACCGTCGCCGCGCCCGGCGGTGTCGAGCGCACGCTGGAGGAGGAGATCGCGCTGGCGGAGGCCGAGGCCATAGGCGCCGCGCTGAAGCGTCATGGCGGGCGCATCGGCATCACCGCCGCAGCCCTCGGCATCACCCGCAAGACGCTCTACCTGAAGATGCGGCGCTACGGGCTCGGCGGCTCCGCCGCACTCGCCGACTGAGCGGCCCGGTTACCGGGCGCGGGCCACCGCGCTCATGTTACCGAGATGACCCATCGGCCCCGCCGGCAGGTTACCGGAGTAACCCCGGAATTGGACCCATCCGGTAACATCCCGTCGGATTCCCGAATGGATTCAACGATGCCCATGGTTGGCATCGCAGTTGCTGTCCAGGACGTATCGGCCTCGACGTCGAGCTGAAGAAACTGTCCTGGAGGAAACCATGCTCAATCGCAGGGCCGCGCTGGCGGCCACCCTCGGTCTTTCGCTGAGCGCGTCGTTCGCGACGATCGCCGTCGCCCAGGCGCCCGCCGGCAAGGTCACCGTCGTCACTTCCTTCTCCAAGGACGTCACCGACCCCATCAAGAAGGCCTTCGAGAAGGCGGTTCCCGGCGTCACCCTCGAGGTCCAGAACCGCAACACCAATGCCGGCGTGAAATACGTCGAGGAGACCAAGGCCAACAACCAGGTCGACCTGTTCTGGGCCTCGGCGCCCGACGCCTTCGAGGTGCTGAAGGGCAAGAAACTGCTCACCGCCTACAAGCCCAAGGCGGCCGGCATCCCCGAGAAGATCGGCTCCTATCCGATCAACGATCCGCAGGGCTTCTATTTCGGCTTCGCGGCCTCCGGCTACGGCATCATGTGGAACGACCGCTATGCCAAGGCCAACAAGCTGCCGGAGCCCAAGGACTGGCAGGATCTCGCCAAGCCGGTCTTCTACGACCACGTCTCGATCGCCTCGCCTGCCCGCTCGGGCACGACGCACCTGACCATCGAGACCATCCTCCAGGGCGAGGGCTGGGAAAATGGCTGGCGCACCATCAAGGAGATGGCCGGCAATTTCCGCTCGATCACCGAGCGCTCCTTCGGCGTTCCCGAGGCGGTCAATTCCGGCCAGGTCGGCGTCGGCATCGTCATCGACTTCTTCGCCTTCTCGGCCCAGGCCTCGGGCTTCCCGGTCAAGTTCGTCTATCCGAGTGTGACCACCGTGGTTCCGGCCAATGTCGGCATCATCGCCAACCCGCCGAACAAGGCCGCGGCCGAGGCCTTCATCGAGTTCCTGCTGTCGCCGACCGGCCAGGAAGTGCTGCTCGAGCCCGGCATCCGCCGCCTGCCGGTCAACCCGGCGGTCTACGCCAAGGCCGGCGCCGACTACCCCAACCCCTTCACCGATCCGCGCTTCCAGAAGATGATCGGCTTCGACGTCGACAAGTCGGAGGCCCGCACCGCCGTCCTCGACACGCTGTTCGACCAGCTGATTTCCTTCCAGCTCGACGCGCTGAAGGGCGTCACCAAGACGCTGCACGAGGTCGATGCGGCGCTCGCCAAGAAGCCCAACCCGCAGGCGAAGGCCCTCGCCGACGAAGCCCGCAAGCTGGTCGCCGCGTTGCCGGTCACCCAGATCCAGGCGGCGAGCCCCGAGCTGCGCGGCGCCTTCACCGGCGGCAAGGAGAAGGGCGCGCGCCCGGCCGAGCTCGAAGCGCAGTGGGCGAGCTTCGCCCGCGACAACTACGCCAAGGCCAAGGTCAAGGCCGAGGAAGCCCTCAAGGCGGCGAAGTAACTCGCACGACCTCCACCGTCATCCCGGGCAGGCGGCGTAGCCGCGCAGTTCCGGGATCCATCGTCGAACGCAGTTCCCTCCGATGGATCCCGGCGCTCCGCTTCGCTGCGGCCGGGATGACGGCCCGCCCTTCGGCCGACGCTCAGGACCACCATGACCGCCATACCTGCCAAGGCACTCCCGCGCCGGAAGACGCTGTCGGCCACGCCCGGCCAGATCGCGCTGGCGCTCGCCATCGCCGCCTTCCTCCTGATGTTCCTGGTGCTGCCGGTGGCGACGGTGATCTACGTCGCCTTCACCGAGAAGGGCACCTCGACCTTCACCCTGGTCAATTTCTACGACTTCTTCCGCACAGAGCTGTTCATGCGCTCGCTGTGGAACTCCTTCTACGTCTCGGCGATGTCGGTGGTCTGGGCCTCGGTCTTCGCGCTGCCGCTCGCCTATCTGACGACGCGCTTCGTCTTCCGCGGCGCCGCGATCGTCCAGACGCTCGGCTTCCTGCCGCTGATCATGCCGCCCTTCGTCGGCGCGGTGGCAATGCAGCTCTTCTTCGGCCGCAACGGCTCGATCAACCTGCTGCTCGATGACTGGTTCGGCTTCAAGATCGATTTCATGGAGGGGCTGAACGGCGTCATCTTCGTCCAGTCGGTCCATTATTTCCCGTTCATCCTGATCAATCTCTCGGCGGCACTGCGCAATATCGACCGCGCCATGGAGGAGGCCGCGCAGAATCTCGGCTCCTCCGGTTTCCGGCTGTTCCGGCGCATCGTCTTCCCGCTCGCCATGCCGGGCTATCTCGCCGGAGCGTCACTGGTCTTCGTCAAGGTCTTCGACGATCTCGCGACGCCGCTGCTGCTCAACGTCAAGGACATGCTGGCGCCGCAGGCCTATCTGCGCGTCACTTCGATCGGCATCGCCGCCCCGATGGGCTACGTCATCTCCGTCGTGCTGATCGTCGCCTCGGTCACCGCCATGTGGCTCTCGGCGCGGGCACTCAAGGGGCGCGATTACGCCACGACGCAGCGCGGCGGCGGCGGCCTCGCCAAGCGGGTGATGACGCCGATGGAGGCCGTGTTCGGCTACGGCATCGTCATCCTGATCCTGGCGCTGGTGCTGGCGCCGCATCTGGGCCTGCTGCTGCTCTCCTTCGCGACGATCTGGTCGTACTCGCCACTGCCCGATGCCTACACGATCGCGCATTACGGCCGCGTCTTCGGCGAGAGTTCGGTCTACATCAAGAACACGCTGATCTATGCCAGCATCGCCGGCGGCATCGACGTCGTGCTCGGGGTGGCGATCGCCTATCTGGTGCTGCG
>JAEXUU010000182.1 GCA_023452965.1 Pseudomonadota bacterium
GCCCGAGGGCGATTTCTGGGAGGCCGAGCCGGAGCACCAGGATTATCTGGAGCGCTACCCGGCCGGCTATACCTGCCATTGGGTCCGGCCGGACTGGGTGTTGCCGCGGCGCGAGGCCGCGGAGTAACGAAATCGACCTTCTTCCCAGCAATCTCGGGCTCGCCCGAGATCGGCACTTTGGGAGGCGCATGTCGGAAACGTCCGACATGCGGCGGGAGTAGTTGGCAGTGCCTAGCGCTGACGGATGAGGGAAGGGTCGCACAAGCGGCCCTTTTCTCGTTTCACCCGGTCAAAGCGCCCTCATCCCCCAGCCGGGACCTTCTTCGCCCATAGGGGGAGAAGGAGCGCTATTTGAACCCGCCCAGGAACGCATCGAGGCACTCGCCGATCGCCTCTATCGCGTAGCCGCCTTCCTGCACCACGAGGGTCGGCAGACCCATCGCCTTGACCTGGCGGCCAATGGTGCCGAAATCGGCGGATTCGAGCTTCAGCACGCCGATCGGGTCATCCTTATGGGCGTCGTAGCCGAGCGCGAGGACGAGCGCCTCGGCACCGAACTCGCGAATCGCGCGTCCGGCCCGGTCGATCGCCGCCTCCATTTCCGGCCCGGCGGCGCCATGGACGAGCGGGAGGTTGAGGTTGAAGCCTTCGCCCGGCCCATTGCCGCGCTCGTCGTCGTAGCCGGTGAAGAACGGGTAATAGTTCGACGGATCGGCATGGATCGAGACCGTCAGCACGTCGTCGCGCCGATAGAAGATCTGCTGGGTGCCGTCGCCGTGATGCGCGTCGACGTCGAGGATCGCGACCTTGCCGTAGCGGCTGCGCAGACGCTGCGCGGCGATCGCGCTGTTGTTGACATAGCAGAAGCCGCTGGAGCGGTCGGCCCGGGCATGGTGGCCGGAAGGGCGGCAGAGCGCATAGACGGCACGCTCTCCGGCGAGCACCGCGTCGGCGCCGGAGACCGCCGTTTCGGTCGAGCGCAGCGTCGAGACCCAGCAATGCTCACCGATCGGCACCGAGAGATCGCCGAGATACCAGCCGAGCTGGCCGAGGAAGCCGGTCGGGCGACAGGGCGGGCGCTTGTCCTCGTCCGGCCTGCCGCTCCAATAAGGGAAGGTCGCAGGCCAGACCTCCGGGCCGCGCTCGGCCGGCAGCTCCTGCCAGCGGGCCCAGGCCGTCTGCAGGAACTGGATGAAGCCCTCGTCATGCACCGCCAGGATCGGCGCCGTGCCGTGTTGCTGCGGCGTCTCCGGGCCGATGCCGCGGCGCGCGAGCGCGGCCAGCAGCTTTTCGGTCCGCTCCGGCAGGTCCTTCGGCGGGACGACACGGCCGAAGCGCATGTACTGCTGGGGATCGTGGAGCGATTGTTCGGGATGGTAGAAGGCGCGCATGCGGATTCGACTCGCTTCGATGCTCGGACGGGCGCCATTCGGCCATGAAAAACCTGCCGCCGCCAGCGCGCAGGATCAGGCCGCGGCGCTGTCGTCACGCATGGCGGAGGCGCTGGGAAACAGGTTCGGCTGCTGCAGCAGCAAGGGGACACGCGCGGCCGCGACCGGCCGCGCATAGCGATAACCCTGGGCGAGCCCGCAGCCATGCTGGCGCAGGAAGGCCTCCTGTCCCGGCGTCTCGACGCCTTCTGCAACGATGCCGAGGCCGAGATCGGCGGCGAGACCGATCATTGCCCGGACGATCGCCGCATCCTCGCCCTCATCCTCGACCTGGCTGACGAAGCCGCGATCGAGCTTGATCGTATCGACGGGAAAGCGCTTGAGGTGGGTGAGCGAGGCATAGCCGGTGCCGAAATCGTCGAGCGAGACATGCAGTCCCGCTGCCCGCAGCGCCTGCAAGGTCCGCTCGGCCTCGCCGGCACTGCGTGTCAGGAGCACGCTTTCGGTGACCTCGATACCGAAGCAGCGGGCGGGAACCCCGGCCGCCGCGAGCTTGCCGAGCAGGCGCTCGGGCAGCTCCGGATCGCGGAAGATGCCCGCCGACAGGTTGACCGAGACGACGCCCGGCTCGAGGCCGGCATCGAGCCATTGGCGCAGATCGCGCAGGACGGCGCGGACGATCGCGTCGCCGATTCCGGCGGCGATCTCGACATCCTGGAAGCCCTCCTGGAAGGCGGCGGCCGGGATGATGCCGCGCTCCGGGTGGCGCCAGCGAGCCAACGCCTCGAAACCCGCGACCTTGCCGTCCGCGAGCGAGACCTGCGGCTGGTAGAACGGCAGAATCCGATCCTCCCGCAGGGCCTCCGCCAGGTCACGACAGATCGCGACGCGCCGGATCATCGCAGCCCGCATCGAGGGCTCGTAGACCACCGCGATGTTGCGCCCCCTGGCCTTGGCCCGATAGAGGGCGAGGTCGGCATCCTTCATCAGCTCGCCGCCGTCGAGATCGTGCTCCGGCGCCAGGGCGATGCCGAGACTGGCACGCGCGCTGATCATCTGGCCGGCGTGCTCGAAGGGTTCGCGCAACGCATCGAGCAGGATTGCGGCCTTGAGACGGGCCCCGGCGATGTCGAGCACCTCCTGCGAAAGCACGACGAACTCGTCGCCGCCGAGACGGGCGACCATGTCCGCGGGACCGATGGCCCCGGCGAGCCGTGCCGCCGCCTGGAAGAGCAGTTCGTCGCCGGCATCATGGCCGAGCGTGTCGTTGACCGATTTGAAGTCGTCGAGGTCGATCAGGAACAGGCCGACGGTGCCGCCGGCCTCGGCCATGACGTCGAGTGCCTGCTGCAGGCGCTCCTGGAACAGCAGGCGGTTCGGCAAGCCGGTCAGCGCATCATGGGTCGCCTGCCGCCGGGTGCGAGCCTCCGCCGCTTTGCGATCGGTGATGTCGACGATGCCGGCGACCACGGCGAGGCCGCCGTCGATCGGCACGCCGGTCGCGGTGATCAGGACGTCGCGCCGGACGCCGTCGCCGTCTCGCATCTGCGCCTCGTAGCCGGCGATCTGATCCTGACGCTCGAGCTTGAGCAGGATCTCGCGCCGGTCGCGCTCCGCGAACAGGATGTCCGAGACGCGCGCAGTGGCGAGCTGCTCGCGGCCGAAATAGCGCTTGGCCGCATCATTGCTGCGCAGGAAGCGGCCATCTTCGCGAGAGGCGACCACGAGCGGGATCGGCACCGCCATGAACAGGCGCTCGATCATCGCCTGGCTGACGCCGAGCGCATCCTTGGCCTGCCGCTCGGCCTGGGTCGCCGTCCATTCCAGCCGGCGCAGGCGGTTGCCATGGATGACCACCAATCCGAGCGCGAAGTTCAGCATGACCAGGACGAGGACCAGCCCCGGCAGGGTCGTCGGGAACGGACCGCGGCCGAGATAGCCGGCAAGCATCAGGACACTGCAGCCGATCCCCAGCGCCATCGTCCAGCGGAAAGCGGTCGGCGCAACCAGATAGAAGATCGAGGGCAGCATCAGCACGACGAAGAGCGCGAGATCGCTGCGCGAGGAGACGAGCAGCGCCACCGCCAACGCGGTCGCCATCTCCCAGCCGATCAGGATCGCCTGCGCCTCGTCGAAGCGCGTCGCCTTGCGCACCAGCGCGTAGCAGAGCAGCGAGGCGGCGACCACGACGAGCCGGGCCGGAACCGCGACGAAAAAATGCGCGGTGCCGTAGAAGCGCCAGTCGCTGGCCAGGAACAGTGTGTTGAGGACAGCCGAAACCAGGAAGATCAGGCGGCACTGTCGCAGCGTTTCAGCAAGGCGTGCCTGGCGAAACGTCGCCTCGCGGTCGGAATCGAGAAACTCGCCACCGAATCGAAACAGGTTGTCGCGCGCCATGCGCCATCGTCGCCGGCGAACCTCAAAGCGAGGTTAAGGCTGACTGCTGCCTTCAATCAAAAACACCGAAAAACCGCCGAAATCGACGCTATTCCGGGACTCTGCCGCCATCGGGAGCGACGAGCGCCGCGAATTCGCGGGCCAGCGCCCTGATGTCGAAGCGCTCGGGCCGGTACCAGTCGATCGAGCCATTCATGGCACCGAGCAGGAAAAGGCGCAGCGCCTCCGGCGAACGCCCCGGCGCGATCGCCCCCGCCTGCTGCAGCTCGGCGACGAGGCCACGCCAGACATCCTCGTAGAGCCGGCGCGACAGACGCACGCCCTCCGGCGTCGGGCCGCTGCCAAAGGTGAAGACCTTGATCGCCGCGCTGGTATAGTCGCCATGGCCATGCAGGGCGGAAAGATGGGCGGCGATCGCCGCCTCCAGCCGCTGGCGCGGCCCGGCCTGCGCCGCCGCCTCCAGCGCCGCAGCCACCGCCTCGTGGACGAAGCGGACGCCATCGTTGACCACGGCCTCGACGATCTCCTCCTTCGAGGCGAAGTGATGATAGAGGCTCGCCTTACGGATGCCGACCGCCTCGGCGAGCTCGCGCAGGCTCGTCTGGTGATAGCCATTGCTGCGCAACAGGCGCGCGGCATGGTCGAGGATCAGGCGACGGGCGCCGCCCTCCAGCTCCGCCCGCTCGGCGCGCCCCGACACCACCGTCACAGCCGCTTCGCCACCTCTTCGAGCATCACCTCGGTCGCACCGCCGCCGATCGCCTGGACGCGGGCATCGCGGGCCATGCGCTCGATGGCGCTCTCGCGCATGAAGCCCATGCCGCCATGGAACTGGACGCAGGCATACATGACTTCGTTGACCAGCTCGCCGCAGTAGGCCTTGACCATAGAGACCTCTCGGGTGGCGTCGAAGCCCTGCGCGTCGAGCCAGGCGGCATGGTAGACGAGCTGGCGCCCGGCCTCGACCTTGGCCGCCAGCATGGAGAGCTTCTGGCGGATCGCCTGCTTCTCCCAGAGCGGCGCGCCGAAAGCCTTGCGGGTGCGGACATGGTCGAGCGTCAATTCGATCGCGGCCTGCGCCTCCCCCATCGCCATGGCGCCGATCACCGTGCGCTCGTTCTGGAAGTTGCTCATGATCGCGTAGAAGCCGCGCCCCTCGCCGCCGAGCAGATTTTCGGCCGGCACGCGGCAATCCTCGAAGATGAGCGCGGCGGTGTCGGAACAGCGCCAGCCATGCTTGTCGAGCGCGCGTCCGACGCGGAAGCCCGGCGTGCCCTTCTCGACCAGGAACATCGAGACCGATTGCGACGGCTTCGCCGAGGGATCCGTCTTGGCGGCGACGCAGTAGAGATCGCCATGGACGCCATTGGTGATGAACATCTTGGCGCCGTTCAGCACGTAATGGTCGCCGTCGCGCCGCGCGGTGGTGCGGATGCCCTTCACATCCGAGCCGGCATCGGGCTCGGTGACGGCGACCGCGCAGATCGCCTTGCCGGCGACCACATCCGGCATCCAGCGGTCGCGCTGCGCCTTGCTGCCGGCATTGAAGAGATGGACCGAGGCCATGTCGGTGTGGACGAGCGCGGTGATCGCGAAGCCGGAAAAGGTCGAGCGGCCCAGTTCCTCGGCAAGGACGACGGTCGCGAGCGTGTCCATCTCCGCGCCGCCATACTCGGCGGGATAGCGGATGCCGAAGAAACCGAGTTCGCCCATGCGCTCGAGCACGGCGCGCGGCACCATGCCGGCCTCCTCCCAGGCCAGCCCATGCGGCTTGACCTCGGTCTCGACGAAGCGGCGGATCTGGGCGCGCAGCGCCTCGTGTTCCTCGCCGAAATAGGGCGAGCGCCGCTGCACCATGTCGCCTGCCCCGAAGCTCTCCGCCACCGTCATCGCGATCCTCCCCGGCGCCTTGAGGCGCATGCCCAACTCATCTACCTACCGGACGGTAGGCTCATCGGAAGGCCGACACAAGCGAGTTTCCCGCTCCAAGCAAGAAGGGCCCGCGCCA
>JAEXUU010000193.1 GCA_023452965.1 Pseudomonadota bacterium
AGCCTGCTTCGAGGGCAAGACGAACAAGTCGGCCTCGCGCAGCGCCGCGATCACGCCGTCCTGGGCGAGCGCCCCGCGCCACTCGATGCGGCCTGCGAGCCCGAGCGCCTCTGCCTGCGCCTTCAGCCCCTTGAGCATCTCGCCGCCGCCGATATGGACGAAGCGCCAGTTGAGATCGCCCGGCAGCGCGGCGAGCCCATTGAGCAGGTCGTCGAACCCCTTCTTCTCGACCGCGCGGCCGACGCTGACGAAACGCACGGGATCGCCGGCATCCTTGCGGTCGCGCGCGGGCCGCGCCGGCGGCGCCGGGAAGCGGGTGAGATCGAGCCCGTGATAGAGCAGGCCGACCTTGTCCGGCCCATCGGCCAGCCGGGCAAGTTCGGCATGGCCGTCGCGTGTGCAGGTCACGCCCCAGCTGGCATCGGCGATCTTCTCGCGCTTCTCCCAATCGGGCGTCGTCCAGATGTCCTTGGCATGGGCCGAGAACGACCAGGACAGCCCGCGTATGAGCGCCGCATAGCGGATCACCGAGGCCGGCGTGTGCAGATAGTGGACATGCAGATGGCGCGTGCCCGCGGGAAGCTCGCGCGCCATCACGCAGGCCTGGCCGAGCCGGCGCAGCCGGTTGCGTGTCGGATCGCGTAGGAAGTCGCGCAGGAATACGCCGAGCAGCCGCAGGGTCGCGGGCCGCGACAAGGCGCGGGCGAAACCGCGCAACACGCGCGGCCAGTCGTCGTGCAGATATTCCGGCAGGTAGTGCAGCGGCGCCGCGATCTCCTTGTGCATCAAATGCCGCGCCGCATCCGTCGGATGGCGCAGCGACCAGATTGCGAAGGGCAGGCCGAGCCGCTGCAGACCGAGCAGTTCCTGGGCGATGAAGGTCTCCGACAGGCGCGGATACCCCTTCATCGCGACGACGAGCGCCGGCCCGGCCGGTTCCTCGGCTTTCATTTGCGGCCGATCAGCATGAAGCGGGTGTAGTTCTTGGTCGGCAGCGCCCCGGCGAACAGCAACCCCGACAGCCCCGCCTGCGCCTCGAACGCCTCCAGCGACGAAACGCAGGAGCGATGGTCCGGTTCGCGGAAATAGTCGTTGGATTGCAGCACCAACGGCAGCCCCGCCGGCAAGCTCGCCAGCCAGCCCGGCACGTCGTCGAGGTGCTCGCAGCTGGTGTTGACGACGAGGCCCGGCATTCCGCCCGCCGCCTCGGTGAAATCGAGGGCCATCATGTCCGCCGTCACCGACCGGAAGCGCCCGGAGGCGACATGCCGATGGTTCAGGACGGCCGCTACCTCGGCGCAGCGCGGGTCGAGATCGAGGCTGACCACCTGCGGGATCGACAGCCGCTCATCCGCCAGCAGCATCGCGCCGAGGACGCCGTGCCAGGCACCGAGCACCCAGACCGGCCCCTCCGGCCGCGGCATCACTTCGGCCAGGCTGTCGACGAGCCAACGCTTCGAGGCGATCTGCTTGTGATTGAAGGCGATCGAGAGATCGTCCGGCGCGCCCTTGCCGACGAGCCGGGCGAGATCGGCGGCGATCGGGTTGCCGGTCAGGGCTGCGACCCCGCGCAGGATGTCGTAGAGAGCGTCGGCGGGCTGCGCGGCGGTCATGCAGGCGATCGGAAGAGGGTCAAGGGGATGGAACGGGCCGGACCATATTCACAGTCGCCGGCAAAGGCCAGCATCGCGGAGAGCGGCATAAGGCTGCCCCATCTTGCCGGCATGGCGGCCGAACTGCGCCAAGTCCTGGCCGCCCACGCGCTGCGCGGCTGCGAGCACGTGATCGAGATCGGCGGCGCCGGTCTGCCGATCACCGGCTTTCTGACGCACCGCCCTGCGTCAGTCCCCGTGATCGACCCGAAGATTCCCGCTTTCGCCGACGAGACCCTGAACGGCGCGCCCTGCCGCGTCCGCCATATTGCCGCGAAGCTGCAGCAGGTCGATCTCGCCCCCTCCGCCGGCCGGCTCGGCCTCGTCCTGCTCGGCCTTTCGCTGAAACCCTATGGCGGCGCGCCGGCGCTCGGCGACGACTTACTCGCTCTGGCGCGGCGCGCCGAGGTGCTGGCGATCGACTACGCACTGACGCTGGAGCGCGCGCTGGGACAGATCGAACCCCTGCTGGCGGTCCGTGACGAGCCAGCCACGATCGATGTCGAGCTCAAGCTCAACGACCCCGCCCTTGCCGAGGCCGGCTTCGATCGTCGGCGCTTCCTCGTATTCGACAGAGGCTAAGAGGCTACCGTCAGCCGGTGTTGTCGTCGGCCTCGGTTTTGTCCGATCCAGCCTTGGCGACCTGCTTCAGGCGCGGCGCATTCTCCTCCGGCTTGCTGGGCACCACCTTCTCGGGCACGCCGCCGAAGCCATAGACCTGCATCGGCTTGTCGCGGCCCTTGATCGCGATCTTGTAGGAGGTGATGCCGGGGAAGCTGCGGCCGGTCGCGGCCACCGTCTCGGCCGAGACGATGATGTCGGAGAGCAGCCGGCGCGTCGCCGCCTCGAGCTGGCTGGCGATCATCACCGTCTCCCCGACCGTGATCTCGCGGCGCCCCATGCTCTCGTTCTCGACCGCCCCCATGATCGCCTGACCGCCATGGATGCCGATGCCGATGCGAAGCGGCAACGGCAGCGCGGTCGCATATTCGCGGTTGAGCGCCTCGACTGCCCGCAGCATGTCGCCGGCGGCGGCGATCGCCGCGGACGCGGCCCGGCCGGGCGTGGCATCAAGGCCGAATACGGCCATCAGCCCGTCGCCATAGATCGCCTCGATGCGCCCGCCATGGGCGGCGATCGCCTGGGACATCTCGTCGTAGAAGCGGTTGAGCAATGTCAGCAGCTCCCGCGGAAGCTGCCGCTCCGACAGGGCCGTGAAGGCGCGCAAATCCGCGACCATCACGGTGAGCCCCTTCCTGGCAATGCCGGAATCCGGGTCCAGCGCCCCGGAAGGCCCGGCGCCGCGCTGCCTTGCGGCGAGCAGGATCTGAACCTGGAGATCGTGCTTCGGCCTGATCTGGCAGGCGAGGCGGACATTCTCCCCGGCCGAGATGCGGCGCAGCAGCCTCGCCTCGTTCGGCCCGGGCGGCGGCAGGTCGGCGGCCCCGTCCAGCACCAGGACGCGACAGGTCGCGCAACGGGCCCGGCCACCGCACAGCGCCGCATGCGGGATGCCGAAGCGCCGGAAGATCTCAAGCAGGGTGAAGCCGGGCACCACCTTGCGCACGCCATGGCCGACAAAGCGCACGGTGATCGCGCCGACCGCCCGCGCCCTCACCTCGCGGATCGCGACGAACAGCACGAACGCACCGACCAGACCGAAGAAGGCGCGCTTCGCCCAGGTGACATGCAGGTTGAAGGAATCGACCTGCTGAGCCGTGCTCAGCTCCGGCGGCAATGCCATGAGCCGCGCCTCTCGGCCTGCGACTGCGAAGCCGATCAGGGCCAGCAGCGGCACCAGAATGGCGGCGAGCAGGAACGGGTCGCGCCAGCGCGCATAGCTGTCGCGGGAGCGGAAGGTGAAGTGCAGCCCGATCACGCCATGCGTCCAGACCAGCAGCAGAAGCAGGCTCTGCGACAGCGCGAGATTCGGCCAGAGCCGGCGCAGCACGGCGTGATAGCTCTCGTCCTGCATGAACAGGGTGCCCTGCACCCGCGTCGCGACGATATGGTCGATCAGGAGCAGCGGGATCGCGACGCCGAGCGCGATCTGCAGAACCTCGCGCATCGGCATCCGGAAGGTCCGGCGCTGCGCCACGCGCAGCAGGGCGAAGACGGGATGGACGATCAGCGCGCCATAGAGCAGCACCGAGCCGATCTTGCTCTCCCAGAAGCCGTGGCGCCAGAGCTGCATCGCCTCCATGGCAGGGATGCCGAAGATCCCGACCGCGTGATTGAGGAAATGCGTGGTCGCGAACAGCATCAGGACGCAGCCGGAGGCGAAGCGGACGTCGCGGCTCCAGGAATTGACCTGCTCGAGGCCGGAGGTGCCGGCCCGGCCACCCGGTAGGGATGGACCCGAATTCGGAATCGAGCTCATCTGTGCCCTCGCGAGATCACTGCGTCTTCTCGCCGCGCAGGACGGCACCGGCGACCCGGTACAGCCGCGAGGCGAGGTCGCGCGACAGCGCCACCGCAAATTCGGGAATGCTGTCGAGCAGCTCGAAGAACAGTTCGCGCGGCAGCCGCAGCATCGAGACATCGGTCTTGGCGGTGATCCGGCCGACCGTCGGCTCGTTGCAGAGCAGCGGCACGTCGCCGAGGAGGCTTCCCGTCGCCAGCCGGAACGAATGCGCCTCGCCGCTCGCCCGCGGGTGCGAGATCTCGATCTCGCCGTCGAGGATGCAATAGACCTCCTGCGGCCTCTGGCCTTCTTCGCTGATCAGGGCCCCCGCCGGAAAATGCCGCCGCTCCCCCATCAGCGCCAGCAGCTTGAGACGCGATGCCGGCAGGCTCCGAAACAGCGGAACCGCCTTCAGGCAGCTGATATCGCTCTCGAGCGTCATGTTCTCGCCTCGATCCGCTCGGCGCCATCCACCGGCGGCAGCGCAGTGTCCTCGTCGCCCTCGCTTTCGGCCTCGTCCGCACCGGGAACCAGCCCGGCGGGCCCGCGAAAGACCACCTTCTCTGAGATATCGGCAGCCAGTTGCGGGTCGGTCAAGAGCACGAACAACGTCTGCTCCCGGCAATGGGCGACGATGCGCGAGACCAGCGTGGCCGGATCGTTGCTCACCGCCAGGAAGCCGTCGAGATCGAGCACCAATATGTCGGGCCGCTTGATCAGCGCCTGGGCCAGCGGCACCATCAACCGCAGCCGCAGCGGCAGATGGCGGCCGCGCGGTCCGACATCGGTATCGAGCCCAAGCCGATAAGCGGCCGCGTCGAGCCCGGCCCGGGTCAGGGCGCTGCGCACGATCTCGGCCACTTTCTCCCCGGCATCGGCACCGAAGCCGAGACGTCCGAAGAACAGGTTGTCGCGTACGCTGGCGCCGTGGATGACATCGTCGGGATCGTAGAACTCGACCTCCTCGCTGCTCTCCGGCGGCAGATAGGTCTTGAAGGTCTGGCGGGCGCGCAGGATGCGACGCTGCAAGGCTCCGTCCAGCAGGTTCAGTCGGTGCTTCGGCTCGATATAGCGCAGCGCGAGCCCCATCACCTCGCGCTGCGTCATCGGGTCGAGCGGTCCGCGCATGTCGTGCCGGCGCAGGGCCTCGGCGAGCTCGTTCAGCTTCTCGAGGTCGAGATCGCCGTCGAAGCCGTAGCGCGCGAACAGCGTCTGGCCATGCGCCATGCCCGCGAAGATCTCGAACAGGGTGTTGACGATGCGGGTGCCGATCTCCGCCAGCGGCTCCTCGAGCGCTTCCGCCTGCAGCACCGAGCGCGCATAGGGATCGTCGAGCAGGAGCTCCGCTGGGCGGCGGCCATTGCGCACGGCGCCGAAGACAAGGTTCTCCGCGATCGTCGCATTGGCGTTGTAGCGCTCGGGATCGAACGTCTCGATCAACCCACCGAGATTCGACTTGGCGAGTTCCGCCGAGACCACCTGGCGCGCCTCGATGATGCGCTCGGCAGCGCCCTCCGGCAGCGGCGCGTTCACCTTGGCATCGAGCCCGAGCTCGTAGATTTCCTCGGAGCAGCCGAGCATTTCGAGCACGGCGAGCACATGGGCCTCCAGCGCCTCGGCCCCGTCTAGCCCGACACCTTCATAGTCGTTCCAGTCGGCAGAGAAGGGCAGCGGCGTATTGCCGGCACGCAGGGCCTCGATGAAGCGTCGATGCTCGGCCGGATCGATCGCCCGGTCCGGGATCGACGGGCGGCGGCGCTTCAGCGGCAAAAGCACATTGTCGCGCAGACGGCCATTGATGATCTCGGTGTCGGGCCCGGCATAGCCGATGAGATGGCTGGCGCTCTCGACGCTGAAACTGCTGAGCGGGTGACCGTCGATGAGCACGCGCCCCTCATAGCCCATGCTCTGGCGGCCGAGGATGCGCGCCAGCGTGTCGCGCCCGCTGCCGGCCGGGCCGATCAGGGCGACGCAGCCGGGACGCCGGATCGCGAAGGAGAGCGGCAGCAATAACGGCTGGCCGCGATTATCGGACATCTCGACCTTGTCGAGTTCGATCTCGCCCTGCTTCGGCAGGCTGGCGACCCCGTCCTTCTCCTCGAGTTCGAGCGTCTCGCGCGGGTTGAACTGCGCGATCACCTGCTCGTACTTGATCATCACGTCGTTGCGCTGCTGATCCCAGTCGATCAGCTCCTTCACCGGCGGCGGCAGGTCCCGATAGGCCGCGATCACGGCGACGAGCTGGCCGATGTCGAGCCGCCCCTGCAGCGCGAAGAAGCCGCCGATAGCGTAGAAGAAGAATGGCGTGATCTGCGCCAGCAGGTTGTTCAGGAACTTGACCGCGAATTTGCGCTTGTAGAGGGCGTAGCGGATGTCGAACAGCGTGCCGAGCCTGCCGGCGATATCGGATTGGACATAGGAAGCCGCGCCATGGCCCTGGATGGTCGGGCCGGCATCGACGATCTCGCCGATCCGCCCGGCGAGCTGGCGCGACGCGATCTGGCGCTCGCGGCCGAGGCGCAGCTGCTCGCGGCGCAGGATCGGGATGATCACCGCCTGCATCAGCACGATCAGAAGCGCGATCGAACCGAGCCAGACGCTCTGCATCATGATGAAGACGAGCGCGGTCAGGGCCTGGCTCAGAAGGAAGGCCGGCTGGATGAAGGCGTCGCCGACGAAGGCGCCGATCGGCTCGACCTCGTCCTTGATCATGCTCGCGACTTCGGCCGGCTTGGCCGCGCGGATGTCTTCGGGCCGGAAGCGCATCAACTGGGCAAACAGGTCGTAGCGCATGCGCCGCAGCATGCGCTCGCCGAGAATGCCCTTGCGCACGTTGATGGCGTATTTGAAGCCGCCATTGATCAGCACGAGCACGAGGAAATACAGGCTCAGCGTCAGCAGCAGCCCGTACTGGCTGACCTGGAACCCGTCGAAGAGCTGGAAGCTGCCGCCCCCCAGGAACTCCGGCAGATGCAGCGTCCAGTCGAAGACGGTCACGCTCGTCCGGCCGTCTCTGAAGGCCCCGCCCTGGATCGCATCGTTGACGATACGCTTGGGGACGTCGAACGATGCCCAGTTGAAGGGTATCGAGACGAGGATGATCAGCAGGACGATGATCTGCTCGGCGCGGCTCTTCTGCCAGACATAACGGAAGAGGCTTGTCTCCAAGGGGCGATCCCGTTCTCAGGCCTCGGGCGCCGGGATTCGGGACCGGCGCAGGGCCCCATATGTGGGCAGTTCCCGCCGCCGCGCAATGCGCGCCCGCCCGGCGTCGGGACTCGACAAGCACGGGTATTTCAAGTTCGGTCGCTGCGGAAGCCCCGGCCCGCGCGTCGGGACAGTTGGTCACGGTGACCTTGCGCAAGAGCGACGTTGCGCGGACGTCATCGAAACGGAAGAATGTCCCGCAGGCGTAACGAGGCGGGGTTCGGACGCCGGCAACGCATGCACTGCATCGTCGGAGTGGCGTCTGCGGCGCCTGCATGGCCGGGTACACGGCTCGGCAACCAAACAGGGGATACGGCGTTCGCCGCTCATGAACATTCTCGAGATCAACGACCTGCGCATCGGCTTCACCGTCCACGGCCTCGCTCGCGATGTCGTGAAGGGCGTTTCCTTCCGGATTCCCGCCGGCAAGACGGTGGCTCTCGTCGGCGAATCCGGCTCCGGCAAATCGGTAATCTCGCAGGCGATCATGGGACTTCTGCCGCGGGCGGGCGGCGTCACCGGCGGCGAGATCCTGTTCCGCGATCCCGAGGCCCCGGTTGCGCCGATCGACATCGCGTCGTTGCCGTCCGAGGGCAAGGAGATCCGGGAGCTGCGCGGCGGGCGGATCGGCATGATCTTCCAGGAGCCGATGTCCTCGCTCTCGCCGGTCCACACCATCGGCAACCAGATCGAGGAGGCCCTGCTCCTGCACCGGCCGATGCCGAAACCGCAGGCCCGCGAGCTGATTACCGCGATGCTGAAGCGCGTCGGCTTCAAGGACCCGGTGCGCGCCTACAGCTTCTACCCGTTCGAGCTTTCCGGCGGCCTGCGCCAGCGCGCCATGCTAGCCATGGCGCTGATCTGCGAGCCGGCCCTGCTGATCGCCGACGAGCCGACGACCGCGCTCGACGTCACCATCCAGGCCCAGGTGCTCGACCTGATGCGTGAGCTTCAGGCCGAGATGGGCATGGCGATCCTGCTGATCACCCATGATCTCGGCGTCGTCGCCAACATGGCCGACGAGGTCGTGGTGATCTACCATGGCGAGATCATGGAAAGCGGCACCGCCGAGGACATCTTCCGCCGCCCGCAGCACCCTTATCTCAAGGCGCTGCTCAACGCCTCGCCGCATTTCGACATGCAGGAGGGCGAGCGGCTGGTGGCGCTGCGGGAGGCGCGCCCGCGCGCCCCGGCAGCGCCGAAGCAGGAGCCGCCGCGCCGCGCCGGCGCGCAGGAAGAACCGCTGCTGGCAGTGCGCCATCTGCGCAAGACCTACACCACCGGTTCGACCCGCTTCTTCGGCAAGTCCACGAAATCGACCGTGCTGGCGGTCGACGATGTCAGCTTCGACATCAGGCGCGGCGAGTGCCTCGGCCTCGTCGGCGAGAGCGGCTGCGGCAAGACCACGGTCAGCAAGTTGATCATGCGCGCGGTCACCGCGGATTCGGGCGAGGTCTGGTTCGACGACGGCAGCCGGCGCATCGACGTACTCGGCCTGAAGGGCGAGGAGCTGCGCAACTTCCGCACGCGGATCCAGATGATCTTCCAGGACCCGGTCTCCTCGCTCTCGCCGCGGATGACCGTGATGAACATCCTGCGCGAGCCGCTCGCCATTCATGACCGCGGCGAAGGCGCCGAGCAGAAGGCGCGGGTCAAGGCACTGATGGAGGATGTCGGGCTCGACGCGCGCTTTCTCAACCGCTACCCGCACTCTTTCTCCGGCGGGCAGCGCCAGCGCATCGGCATCGCCCGAGCGCTCGCGCTCGACCCCGAACTGATCATCTGCGACGAGCCGGTCTCGGCGCTCGACGTCTCGGTCCAGGCCCAGGTCCTCAACCTGCTCAAGGACCTGCAGGCCGAGCGCGGCCTGACCTTCCTGTTCATCTCGCACAATCTCGCCGTGGTGAACTACATGGCCGACCGCATCGCGGTGATGGCCAATGGCCGCATCGTCGAGCTCGCGCCGCGCCACATCCTGTTCACCGCGCCGGTGCACCCCTACACCAAGGCCCTGCTGAAATCGGTGCCCTTCGCCGATCTCGACCGCAAGCTCGACTTCAAGCTGGCGGCACCCGGCGGCGCCTCCGACATGCGCCACTGGCCCGCCTGCTTCAGGCCGGAGGATGATGGCGAGCGGCTCGCCCATCTCGATCTCGGCTCCGGCCATCTCGTGCTCGCCCGCCAGGGCGCAGACGTTAGGGAGCTGGCGTGATGACCACCCGGCGCGAAACCCTCCTGATGCTCGCGGCGCTGGCCGCGCAGAACCTCCCGTTCGCCGGCTCCGCCCAGGCTGAGGGCTTCATCGACAGCCCCGCCCTCGCCGCGCAGGTCGCGGCCGGGAAACTGCCGCCGATCGAACAGCGCCTGCCGGCAAATCCGCGGGTCATCGATGTCGGCGCGATGGGGCGCGAGCCCGGCCGGCACGGCGGCACGCTGCGCGTCCTGATGGGCGACCAGCGCGACATCCGGATGATGACGATCTACGGCTACACCCGGCTGGTCGTCTACGACGACAAGCTCGAGCTCGTGCCCGACCTGCTCGAGGCCATCGAGGTCGAGCGCGGCCGGGTCTTCACCCTGCGGCTGCGGGCCGGCCATCGCTGGTCGGACGGGCACCCGTTCACGGCCGAGGATTTCCGCTATTGGTGGGAGGATGTCGCCAACAACAAGCGGCTCTCGCCGGGCGGGCCGCCGCAGGCCATGGTCATCGCCGAGGAGAAGGCGACCTTCGAGGTCCTCGACCCGCTGACCGTGCGCTATTCCTGGTCGAAGCCGAACCCGGTCTTCCTGCCGGCGCTGGCCGGAGCTCAGCCGCTCTACATCGCGATGCCCGCCCATTACCTGCGGCAGTTCCACCATCGCTATGCCGACAAGGAAGCGCTGGCGCAGAAGGTGCGCGAGATCCGCGTCAAGGACTGGGGCGCGCTGCACGAGCGGTTCTCCCGCCAGTACCGGCCGGAGAATCCCGACCTGCCGACTCTCGACCCCTGGCGCAACACCACGCCGATCCCGGCCGAGCAGTTCGTCTTCGCCCGCAATCCCTTCTTCCACCGCGTCGACGAGAACGGACGCCAGCTGCCCTATATCGACGCGGTGACGATGACGATCGGCACCGCCTCGCTGATCCCGGCCAAGACTGCGGCCGGCGAGAGCGACCTGCAGGCGCGCTATCTGCGCTTCGACAACTACACCTACCTCAAGGAAGCCTCGAAGCGGATGAACTTCGACGTCAGGTTGTGGAAGCGCGCCGAAGGCGCCTATTTCGCGCTGATGCCGAACTTCAACGCCGTCGATCCCGCCTGGCGCGCGCTCAATCACGATTTGCGCTGGCGCCGCGCGCTCTCGCTCTCGATCAACCGCAAGGACGTCAACCGCGTCATCTTCTTCGGCCTCGCCAAGGAGAGCGGCAACACCGCCTTGCCGGAGAGCCCACTGCACGACCGCGATCTCGCCGATATGTGGATGAAGCACGATGTCGCCGAGGCCAACCGCCTGCTCGACGAGATCGGGCTCGGCAAGCGCGATCTGGAGGGCATCAGGCTGTTCCCCGATGGCAGGCGCCTGGAGTTCACGATCGAGACCGCCGGCGCCTCGACCGAGGAGACCGACATCCTCGATCTGCTGAAGGAGGATTTCCGGGCCATCGGCCTGAAGATGCACCCACGCTCCTCGCAGCTCGACGTCTTCCGCCGTCGCATCATCGCCGGCCAGACGGTGATGTCGGTCTGGACCGGCATGGACAATGCGCTGGTGGCAGCCGAGATGGAGCCGGACGCGCTGGCGCCGACCTCGTCGAGCCAGTTCAACTGGCCGCGCTGGGGCCAGTACTACGAATCCGGCGGGCGGGAGGGCGAGGCGCCCGATCTGCAGGCGGCCAATGAGCTGGTCCAGCTCTACATCGCCTGGCGCCAGTCGGCGACGCATGGGGAGCGCAAGGTGATCTGGCAGAGGATGCTCAGGATCAACGCCGAGCAACTCTTCTCGATCGGCGTGGTCAACGCCACGCTCCAGCCCGTCGTGGTCTCCAGGAACCTGCGCAACGTCCCGGAAAAAGCTCTTTACAGCTTCGAGCCCGGAGCCTTCTTCGGTCGCTCGCTGCCGGACACCTTCTGGTTTGCCGACGCGCCGGCAGCAAAGCGGGAGCCGTGAGACCGTGCTGCTGAACTACATCTTCAAGCGCATCCTGGTGATGATCCCGACGCTGCTGATCACCAGCGCCCTGATCTTCACGGTGATCAACCTGCCGGAAGGCGACTATTTCGAGACCATGGTCGCCGAGATGCAGGCCCAGGGCGAGAAGGCGGACATGAGCCGCGTCGAGTTCCTGAAGAAGGAGTACGGCTTCGACAAGCCGCCGATCGAGCGCTATTTCTGGTGGGTCGCCGGCCTGCTGCGCGGCGACATGGGCTATTCCTTCGAATACCAGCTGCCGGTGCGCGACATCGTCGGCGACCGCCTGTTCCTGACCATGGTGGTGTCGTTCTTCACCATCATCTTCACCTGGGTGGTCGCCTTCCCGATCGGCATCTATTCGGCGACGCACCAGTACAGCTGGGGCGACTACGGCCTCTCCTTCATCGGCCTGATCGGCCTTGCCGTGCCGCACTTCCTGCTGGCGCTGATCTTCCTCTACTTCGCCAATGTCTGGTTCGGCACCTCGATCGGCGGGCTCGTCGACCCGCAATATCTCAACCAGCCGATGAGCTGGGCCAAGTTCAGATCGGTGCTGGAGCATCTCTGGATACCCGTGATCATCATCGGCGCCGGCGGCACCGCCGGGATGATCCGCTCGGTCCGCGCCAACCTGCTCGACGAGCTCCAGAAGCAGTATTACGTCACCGCCCGCGCCAAGGGCTTGCCGCCGGGCAAGGCGCTGCGCAAATACCCCCTGCGCATGTCGCTGAACTTCTTCATCTCCGATATCGGCGACATCCTGCCCTCGATCGTCTCCGGCGCCGAGATCGTCGCGATCGTGCTCTCGCTGCAGACCACGGGGCCACTGCTGATCCGGGCGCTGCAGAGCCAGGACATGTATCTCGCCGGCTCGTTCCTGATGTTCCTGTCTTTCCTGACGGTGATCGGTGTGCTGATCTCCGACATCGCGCTCGCCATTCTCGATCCGCGTATCCGCCTGCAGGGGACGGCGACCAAGTGACCACATCGCCGCCCCCCGCCTCCGAGCCCGCCACGCTGCCGCATCGCTGGTCGACCGCGCCGTTCGAGCCCTACGCCGTCGAGAAGATGTCGCCGGAGCAGGAGCGCGTCTATCTCGCCTCGCAATTGCAGCTGATGTGGTGGAAATTCCGCCGCCACAAGCTCGCGGTGATCTCCGGCGTCGTCATCCTCGTGATGTACGCCTCGATCGTGATCTGCGAGTTCCTTGCGCCCTATCACTACACCACCCGCGATACCGACTTCATCCGGGCTCCGCCGCAGCGCGTGCACCTCTTCCACGAGGGCACCTTCCTCGGCCCCTTCGTCTATCCCTATACCCAGCGCCTCAACATGGAGAACCTGAAGCGCGAATACGACGTCGACACCACCAGGCCCCAGCAGATCCGCTTCTTCTGCCGCGGCGACGGCTATTATTTCTGGGGGCTCTTCCCCGGCAATCTGCACCTCTTCTGCCCGCCGGAGGGCGGCACGCTCTTCCTGCTCGGCACCGACCGGCTCGGCCGCGACATGTTCTCGCGCATCCTCTATGGCGGGCGCATATCGCTGACCATCGGCCTGCTCGGCGTCATGGTCTCCTTCGTGCTCGGCGTCATCATCGGCGGCATTGCCGGCTATTACGGCGGCAAGGTCGATCTCTTCGTCCAGCGCCTGATCGAGATCGTGCAGTCGCTGCCGCATATCCCGCTCTGGCTGGCGCTGAGCGCGATCATGCCGGCCTCCTGGAGTCCGCTCCTGGTCTATTTCGGCATCACCCTGATCCTCGGCCTGATGGACTGGACCGGGTTGGCGCGCGCCGTGCGCTCAAAGCTGCTCTCGCTGCGCGAGGAGGACTATGTCGTCGCGGCCCAGCTGATGGGCGCCAAGCCCGCCCGCATCATCGGCCTGCATCTCGTGCCCGGCTTCATGAGCCATCTGATCGCCGCCGCGACGATCACCGTGCCGAAGACCATTCTCGGCGAGACCGCACTCTCCTTCCTCGGCCTTGGCCTCAGGCCGCCGATCACCAGCTGGGGCGTGCTGCTCAACGAGGCCCAGAACATCAACGTGGTGGCGCTCTATCCCTGGCTGCTCTTTCCATGCGTGCCGGTCATCCTGATCATCCTCGCCTTCAATTTCCTCGGCGACGGCCTGCGCGCCGCGGCCGATCCCTATCGCTGAGCGCGTGCCTCGGCCGGACTGCCTTCAAATGCCTGCCTTGAAGATCGCCTTCCACACACCGCTGAACCGGTACGGCGACGGTGCCCTCTCCGGCGACCGGCGCATGGCCCGGCAGCTGGTCGCGCTGCTCGAGCGCCTCGGCCATCGCGTCGAGATCGTGCCGGCCGAGCGCAGCTTCATGCGCGAGCCTAACGAGGCCGAGCTCGCCGCCCATCAGGTGGCGGCGCGGGAGGTCATCGAGCGGCTTGCGCGAAGCTGGCAGGATCCGGCCGCCCGGCCCGACCTGTTCTTCACCTATCATTGCCACTATCGCGCCCCGGACCTGATCGGCCCCGCACTGGTCGAGCGTTTCGCCCTGCCCTATCTCCTCGCCGAAGCCAGCGACGCCCCCAAGCGCTTCGAAGGCCCCTGGGCGACGGCAGCAGCGTTGGCCCGTGACGCGATCCTGCTGGCCGATCTGCAGCTGTGCATGACGGCGCGCGATCGCCAAGGCCTGGCCAAGCTGCTCCCGGAAGACGTCCCGCTCATCGACCTGCCGCCCTTCCTGCTCGCGGATGGCGAGCGGCCGGTCCGGAGCGGCGTCGTGCGGCCAGCAGGCGAGCCGGTTCGCCTCGTCGTCGTCGCGATGATGCGCAAGGGGACCAAGGAGAACAGCTATTTCGCCCTGGCCCGGACCCTCGCCGGGATCGTCGACAAGCCCTGGACGTTGACCCTGATCGGCGACGGTGCCCAGCGCGCCGCCGTCGAGGCCGCCTTTGCCGGCTTTCCGCCGGAGCCCCTGCGCTGGCT
>JAEXUU010000407.1 GCA_023452965.1 Pseudomonadota bacterium
GTGTAGGAGAGGCCTGCGTTCCAGTAGGTGTAGTCGGGCAGGTTGACCGGCGCGGGGAAGTAGATGCTGGCATTGGGCGTGCCGATCCAGTAGCGGCCGAGTTCGCCGGAGATCGCGAGCCCCTCGAGGAAGGGCAGGTTGTACTTCGCGGTGAGCGCGCCATAAGTGCCGGTCGCGCCGGTGCCGAGCCAGTCCCAGGCGTAGAAGAGATTGGCGCCGACGATCAGCTTGTCCTCGTAATTATAGGACAGCTTGCCGTAGACCTCGGTGAAATCGGTGTTCCTCGGCGTCCAGTAGCCACCGGCGAGGTCGATATACTGCTTCTCACCGGGATAGTAGTACTGCCAGACACCGACATCCACGGTGAAGGGGCCGAATTTCGGCCGGATACCGGCATAGAAGTCGACTTCCGCCGTCGGGCTGGTGGCGAGATCGACATTCGAGGCGTAGACGCCGGCATAGAACAGGTTGTCGTAGAATTGCAGCTCGGCGCCGCCCTGGATCGCCGGCTTGCGGTCGGTCTGCGAGATGCCGCGGAAATTGTAGTCCGTCATGCCTTTGACGCTGACGGCGATGTCAAACCAGGTGATGCTGGGTGCAACCGGCGCCGGCGGCGGAGCCTTCCGGCTCGGCAGGTCGGAGGCCTGCGCCATGCCAGCGGCCGCCAGCGAGATCGACAGCGCCGCGGCGGCCGTCGCAAGCCTGCAAATACCAAAGACCATCGAAAGCTCCGTCGAAGGGTTCCATGCGCGATTCACTTCGCGCATCCGCCTCGATTACGCTTGCGATGCTCCAAAACCGGCAAGATGAGGTTTTTTGCAGCACGCCCAAGGACTAGGCAGACAGGGCTTCGGCAGCTGATTCCGTGCCTAGCAAAACGCCCGCCGCCAGCAATGGCGACGGGCGTGATATTTTTATCTCAGCGCGGCAGAGCGCCGATACAGATTTCAGCGCGTCGCCGGCTGGCTCGCATACGCCGCATCCGGCTGGTCCAGGCGCGAGGTGCGCAGGGCCGGCGAGCGGCGCGGCGGCAGCGGCGCCACAGTGCGCTGCGGCGTCTCGGGAACGACCGAGGCGATCGGCGCCGTCTCCGCCTTCGGCTCGGTCGAGCCGCCCAGCAGCGGCACGAAGCTGAGCGCCCGCTGGTAGAAGGAGGGCTGCTCGGTGCTGGCGGCCGTCTGGATCGGCGCGGGCGTGGCCGCACCGGGCGAGACCTTGGCGACCTGCGTCGCGGCATCGGCCGGCTTCGCAGGGCTGGCCGGAGTGGCTGCGGCAGCGACCGCAGTTGCCGGCTTGGCTTCCGCCGCAGGCTGCTCGGCAGCCCCGCGTACGGCAGCGAGCACCGCGTCATTGTCGGCCGACTCGGCCCGGACGGTCGCTTTCGTCCGGCCCTTGTCGTCGAGGACGACGACGCGCGGGCCGATCAGCGAGTCGACGCGGCTGATGCCGACATCGCGCGATCCCCAGGCGACCGACTTGTTCATCGCATCGGCACCGGACTGCGCCAGCTGGCGCTTGAAGGAGGAATGCTGGTCGCCGTCGTCATAGATCAGCTTGACCGCCGGCGTGCCCTTGGCAACCAGCGCCGCGACCTGGACGTCGTCCTGCTGGCGCTTCTGCGCGACCGCCTGCGAGACCGACGTATTGCCGCCGCCATTGAAGACGTAGCGGCCGCCGGACACGCCGACTGCGGGCTCATCCTTGGCGATCTCGAAATAGTCCGAGCCTTCCTTCAGGTTCTTCCAGAACGCCATGTTCGGGTCGAGCCGGTGCTTGGCGAGGTTCTCCGGCGTCATCCGGAACGGGAATGCCTGCATCTGAACGGCCCGCTGCCCGCCATTATGGGCCTCGCGCACCAGGGCGTAGAGCTCGCCGATCTGGTCGTCGGTCATCGAATAGCAGCCGGCCGAGGAGCAGGCGCCGTGCACCATCAGATGCGCGCCGGTGCGACCATGCGAGCGGTCATAGGCGTTGGGATAGCCCATGTTGAACGAGACGTAGAAGGACGAGTTCGGATTCATCTGCGCCGGCGTAATGGCGTAGAAGCCTTCCGGCGCCATCCGGTCGCCTTCGCGGATCTTCGGGCCGAGCTGGCCGGACCAGCGGCACATCGGGAAGGTCTTGAGCAGCACGTACTGACCGTCCGAGCGCTTTTTCCAGACCTCCAGCTCCGATTCCTTCTTGTAGGAACGAATCACGATCGGCTGGCTCTTGGTCACGCCCTTCTCAGACATGAGCGCATAGGTCGCGGACGGGATCGGAATGTTGTGGCGCTGCGAGCCGCGATAGCGATCCTCCTCGCAGGCGGCCACGGAAAGGGCGATCAGGGCCGTCAGCGCGAGATGTTTCAATGCCACGTCGTCATTCCCATCGCTCGGCCGTCTGACCCGACCATGCATCAGGCATCGCGGCCAAATTATGCCGCTTGCCCGGATTTAGAACCGTTAGGCTTGACCGTTCCTTACCACAGGCCTTGCCGGGATGGCCATATGCTGAAATCCCGGCAAATCGACGGGCCCGATCCGCGCCCGTTTCAGAGCCAGCGGCCGATCGCGAGGTACTTGTCCGCCCGCCGTTCCACGATCTCGTCGGCGCTGAGCCCGGAAAGATCCGACAGCGCGGCGGCAATCGCCGCCCCGGCGCGCTCGATCGCGAGCTGCGGCTCGCGATGCGCCCCGCCCGTCGGCTCCGAGACGATCTTGTCGATGATCCCGAACTTCAGCAGGTCCTGCGCGGTGATCTTCATGCCGGTCGCGGCGTCCTGGGCGCGGGCCGTGTCGCGCCAGAGGATCGAGGCCGCGCCTTCCGGCGAGATCACCGAATAGATCGCATGCTCCAGCATCAGCACCTTGCTGGCGGCGGCGATCGCGATCGCCCCGCCCGAGCCGCCTTCGCCGATCACCAGCGCAACGCTCGGCGTGCGCAGGGCAAGGCAGGTCTCGGTCGAGCGCGCGATCGCCTCGGCCTGGCCGCGCTCCTCGGCCTCGATGCCGGGATAGGCGCCGGCTGTGTCGATGAAGCTCAGCACCGGCAGGCCGAAACGGTCGGCGAGCTCCATCAGGCGCACCGCCTTGCGATAGCCCTCGGGCTTCGGCATGCCGAAATTGTGCCGGATGCGGGTCTCGGTCGAGTTGCCCTTCTCCTGGCCGATGACGCAGACCGGCTCGCCGCGGAAGCGGCCGAAGCCACCGACAATGGCCTCGTCCTCGCCGAAGGCGCGGTCGCCGGCCAGCGGTGTGAACTCGTCGATCAACCCGGAGCAGTAATCGAGGAAATGCGGCCGCTGCGGATGGCGCGCCACCAGAGTCTTCTGCCAGGGCGTCAGGGCGCCATAGAGCTCCTTGAGCGACTGTCCGGCCTTGGCTTCCAGCTTTCCGATCTCCTCGGTCAGCGAATAGCCGTCGCCCTTGGCGTCCAGGGCCCGCAACTCATCAGCCTTGGCCTCCAGTTCGGCGACCGGCTTCTCGAAATCCAGATAGCTTCGCATCGACATCCAGTTCTGGTCCCACATCCTGAAGGGAGACGCGTCCGCGCTGCGGCTACGGTCGGGGAACCCAAGAAAAAGCGGCGGACCTTGGCCGCGCCCCGCCGCGATTGTCAACCCGGCGGCGGTGACGCACCACGATCCCGGGTCAGGCGGCGGGACGGCGTAGGCTGCGGCAACAACACCGGCCGGAAGGCGAAACTGCGGCGCGTCGCCCGCAGCGGCGCCTGGCGATAGAACTGTTTGGTCGCGTCCACGACATGCACACCGGCGAAGGGCAGCGCGAGGCCCGCGCCGAACTTTTCCCAAGCCCCGGCCGAGCGCAGGAACAGGCGCCGGCGCAATGGCGGCACATAGAGCGCCTCGGCCCAGTTCTCCGGCGAGAACATCGCCCGGCGCATCAGGTTCTCGAGCTGGCTGCGGCTGAAGGGCCGGCCATGACCGAAGGGCGTCGTGTCCATCCTTGCCCAGAGCCCGCGTCGATTCGGCACGATCACGATCAGCCTGCCGCCGGGGTTGAGCACCCGCGAGGCCTCCTCGAGCAGATCCTCGGGGCTCTCGGTCTCCTCGAGCGCGTGCACGATCAGCACGCGGTCGACCGAGGCGGTCGGCAGCGGCAGCAGGGTCGGCTCGACGAGGGCGGAAGCCGAGAGGCCCTGTGACGGCCAGTTCAGCACGCCCTGGGCAGCCGGCATGAAGGCGATGACGCGCTCGGCCTCGCCTCCGATCAGGGGCAGATAAGGCGTCGCGAAGCCGAGCCCGAGCAGGCGCTGGCGCTGGCAATGCGGCCAGAGCCTTATCACGACCCGTCCGACCGCCTGGCGCGCCACATGCCCGAGCGGACTGGCATAGAAGGCACGCAGGTCGACGACATCGAGAGCCATGACCACGGAGAT
>JAEXUU010000580.1 GCA_023452965.1 Pseudomonadota bacterium
GCGCCCTGCTCGCCGGCCTCGCCGGGCTGATGGCCGGGCCGATCCTCGCCGTGCAGGTCGGCATGGGCGAGCAGATCCTGATCATGACCTTCGTCGTGGTGGTGATCGGTGGCGTCGGCTCGATCCGCGGCGCCTTCTTCGGCGCGCTTCTCGTCGGGCTCGTCGACACGGTGCTGCGCGCCTTCCTGCCCGGCCTGCTGCGCCAGGTCATGACCGGCTCGGAGGCCGATGCACTCGGTGCCGGCCTGGCCTCGATGGGCATCTACTTGCTGATGGCCGTGGTGCTGCTGGTGCGGCCCAAGGGACTTTTCCCCGCCAATGTCTGAGGACGCCATCTCCCACACCGGCTCCCCCGTGCCGAGCGCCGGCCGCGCGCTGATGCTGCTCGCGCTGGCGCTCGGGCTGATCGCCCTGCCCTTCCTCGTCCAGGCGCTCGGCCAGCCGGCCCTGGTGCCGCTGGCGACCCGTGTGCTGATCTATGCGATCGCCGCCGCCAGCCTCAACCTCGCGCTCGGTTTCGGAGGGATGGTTTCCTTCGGGCACGCCGCCTTCTTCGGCGTCGGCGGCTATGTCGTCGGCATCCTCTACCGCAATTACGTCGACGACAGCCTCTTCCTCGGCCTGATCCCGGGCACAAGCCAGCTCCTGGTCACGCTGCCGGCCGCGCTCCTCGTCGGCGGTCTGCTCGCTCTGCTGATCGGGGCGCTTTCCTTACGCACCAGCGGCGTGCAGTTCATCATGATCACGCTAGCTTTCGCGCAGATGCTGTTTTTCCTGTTCGTCTCGCTGAAAGCCTATGGCGGCGATGACGGCATGACGATCCGCCGCCGCAACGAGCTCTTCGGCCTCAACACCCGCGACGACATCATCTTCTATTTCATCTGCCTTGCCGTCGCTGCGTTGGTCTTCCTGGCGCTCTGGCGCATCGTCGGATCGCGCTTCGGCATGGTGCTCGCCGGCATCCGCCAGAACGAGCGGCGCATGGCGGCGATCGGCATCGCGCCTTATCGCTACAAGCTCGCCGCCTTCGTGATCTCCGGCATGGGCACCGGCCTCGCCGGGGCGCTGATGGCGAATTATCTGCGCTTCGTCAGCCCCGACATGCTGCACTGGACCAAGTCGGGCGAGCTGATGATCATGGTCATCCTCGGCGGCGTCGGCACGTTGCTCGGCCCGCTCTTCGGCGCCGCCGCCCTCGTCATCCTCGAGACGGTGCTGACCTCATGGACCGAGCATTGGCAGCTCGTCCTCGGCCCGATCCTGCTGCTCGTCGTCCTGTTTACGCAGGGTGGGCTCAACGGGCTGTTCAGCCGCCTCCATATCGGCAGGAGCGAGCGATGAATCAGCCGCTCCTCTCGGTTCGCGGCCTACGCAAGCGCTTCGGCGGCCTGATCGCCACCGACAGCGTCGATCTCGACGTGGTCGAGGGCGAGATCCACGCCTTGATCGGCCCGAACGGCGCCGGCAAGACAACCTTGCTGACCCAGCTCTTCGGCGAGCTCAGCCATGATGCCGGCGAGATCAGGCTGGAGGGTGAGCCGATCGACACGCTGGCGACGCCGGAGCGCGTCCAGCGCGGCCTCGCCCGCACCTTCCAGATCAATCAGCTGCTGCCCGATTTCAGCATGCTCGACAATGTCGCGCTCGCCGTGCAGGCGCGGCAGGGCCACAGTTTCCGCTTCTTTGCCGATGCTCGCCGCGACAAGGGCCTGCGCCAGCGCGCACGCGAGCACCTGACCACCGCCGGCCTCGCCCATCGCGCCGAGGTCAGGGTCGCCGATCTCTCCCATGGCGAGCAGAAGCAGCTCGAATTCGCGATCGCGCTCGCCTGCGAGCCGCGCATCTTGCTGCTCGACGAGCCGATGGCGGGGCTCGGCCATGCCGAGAGCGAGCAGATGGTCGCGATGCTCTCGGGCCTGAAGGGCCGCGTCACCATGCTCTTGGTTGAGCACGACATGGACGCGGTCTTCGCGCTCGCCGACCGGATCTCGGTGCTGGTCTATGGCCGCATCATCGCGACCGGGACGGCGCAGGAGATCCGTGACAACGCGGATGTGCGCACCGCCTATCTCGGCGAGGGGGACGCCTGATGCTGAGCGTGCGCAACCTGCAATCAGCCTATGGCGCCAGCCAGGTGCTGTTCGATGTCGGCCTCGACATCGGCGAGGGCGAGGTCGTCACCCTGCTCGGCCGCAACGGCATGGGCAAGACCACGACGGTGCGCTCGCTGATGGGGCTGCTGTCGCCCAAGGGCGGCGAGATCAGCTTCGACGGCCGCAAGCTCAGGGGCAACACGCCGGAAGCGATCGCCCGCTGCGGCATCGGCCTCGTGCCGGAAGGGCGGCAGGTCTTCCCGACGCTCACCGTGCGCGAGAACCTCATCGCCACCGCCGCCAACCGGCTCGGGCGTGCCTCTCCTTGGACGCTGGAACGGGTTTACGCCCTCTTCCCGCGCCTTCAGGAGCGCGCCGGCCAGTCCGCCCGCACGCTGTCGGGCGGCGAGCAGCAGATGCTGGCGGTCGGCCGGGCGCTGATGACCAACCCGAAGCTCCTCATCCTCGACGAGGCGACCGAAGGTCTGGCGCCGGTGATCCGCGCCGAGATCTGGCGCTGCATCGAGGCGCTGAAGGCGCAGGGGCAGTCGATCCTGCTGATCGACAAGAACATCGCCGTGCTCAAGCGCCTCGCCGACCGGCACTACATCATCGAGAAGGGACGCACGGTCTGGTCAGGCTCCAGCAGCGACCTCGCGGCCAATGCAGAACTGGTGCATCGCTATGTCGGCGTCTGAAAGCGAGATCGTCGCGCGCAGCGCCGCAGCCGACCCCGTCGAGGCCTTGCGCGATGCGCTGAGCGAGATCCTCGCCGGGCTGGTCGCGGCCGGCTGCGGCCCGCATCACCTCACCGGCATGGACTGGGAGGCCGCCAATCCCGCTGCCTTCCATCTCTCGCGCCATACGGTCGAGCTGGCTTATCGCGAGGTCTTCGCCGGCTTCCGCCCGCCGATCCGGTTGCAGCCCGGTTCGGAACCTGGCCTGACCATCCGCGCCCGCCATGCCTCGCCGCAGCCGCTGCCGGATATCGAGGTCGACGGCTATCCGCTGCGCGAACTCGGCCGGCAGTACAGCCCGCGTCTGCAGGCCGATATGACCGCGCTGTTCCGGCAATGGAGCAGGGATGGCGCCGCCTTCCGCGCCGGCCATGCCGGGCTCGACCTCGCCTATGGCCCGGGCCGTTTCGAGACGCTCGACCTCTACCGCCCGGCCGGCGCAAAGCGCGTACCGATCTTCGTCTTCATCCATGGCGGCTACTGGCAGGCCTCGGACAAGGTTCAGCACGCACAGTTCTCGCAGGGGCTGCTCGACGCCGGCTTTGCGGTCGCCCAGCCGAATTACGCGCTGGCGCCCGATACGCCCCTCGAAGTGAGCATCGCCCAGACCGTCGCCGCACTGAACTTCCTCGTTCGCGAAGCCGATGCGCTTGGCCTCGATCCGGCGCAGCTGCACATCAGCGGCCACTCCGCCGGCGGCCACCTCGCGGCGATGGCACTGTGCGATCCTGCGTCCCCGCCGATCGCCTCTGCCCTGCTGCTCTCCGGCCTCTATGATCTCAAGCCGCTCGGCCATCTGCCGATCGGGCGCCTGCTCGGTCTGGGTGACGCCGAGCGGGCAGCGCGGCTCAGCCTGCTCGGCCTGCCGCGCCCGAGTCGCCCCCGCCTCGCCTTCGCCGTCGGCGACGGTGAGAGCGAGGCATTCAAGCGGCAATCGGCGAGGCTGGCTGCGGCCTGGAATGCGCCCGAGCCGCTGATCTGCCCGGGGCATCATTTCAGCATGCTCGACGGGCTGAACGGCGGTGCACTACTCGACTTGGCCCTGCGGACGATGAAGAGCCGGTGACGAGCCGCATGCGCAAGCCTCTCCGCGTCGCCCTGATCGGCTGGGGTGCGATCAGCCGGCGCGTCGCGGCCTTGCTGTCGAGTGCGCCGAACGCCGGAGACATCGCCATCGTCGCCATTGGCGTCCGCTCGACTGCGCGAGCCCAGGATATACCGACCGGCGCGGTCCTCATCACCGATCCGGCACAGCTTGCCGGGCTGAAGCCCGATCTCGTGGTAGAGGCCGCCGGCCGGGAGGCGGTCGCGATCTGGGGCGAGCCTGCACTGCGTTCTGCGCCGGCCTTCGCAATCGCATCGGCCAGTGCACTGACCGATGCTTCGCTGCTCGAACGCCTCCTCCAGACCGCCGAGGCCTGCCGCAGCCAGCTCGTCCTGCCGCCCGGCGCGCTCGCGGGGATCGACGCGATCGCGGCAGCCTCGGTGCTGCCACTCGACGAGGTCGTGCACAGCATCGTCAAGCCGCCCGCAGCCTGGCGCGGCACGCTGGCGGAAGACATGATCGCGCTCGATGGGCTGAGCGCACCGGCCGTCTTCTTCGCCGGCTCGGCCCGCGAGGCCGCGGTCCGCTTTCCCCAGAACGCCAATGTCGCGGTGATCTCGGCGCTCGCCGGCATCGGGTTGGATCGAACCCGGGTCGAACTCGTCGCTGACCCCGGCGTTGCCGCCAACTGCCACCGGTTGAGCGTCTCCGGCGCCTTCGGTCGCCTGGATATCGCGATCGAGAACAGGCCCCTCGCCACCAACCCGAAATCATCGGAGATGGCGGCATTGAGCCTCGTCAGAACGATCAGGAACAGGATCGCTCCGCTTTCTCGATGATTCATGCCATCTGGCGCGGCACAGGAAGATGCAGATCGCCGGCTTGGCGCCAGCATATTCATAGCCCACGCTGAAAGCAGGGGAAGCTCGATGTTCCTTTTCGACGGTCCGGACCAGGCGAGGATCACCATCCTGTTGGCGCATGGCGCCGGGGCGCCAATGGACTCGCCGGCCATGACGGCAGCGGCCAGGAGTTTGGCCGGTGCGGGTTTTCGCGTTGCGCGGTTTGAGTTCGACTATATGGCGGGCAGGCGGACAGGCACGGGCCGCGTGCCGCCGCCACGTGCCGAAAAGCTGAACCCGCAATACGCCGCTGCTGTCGATGCTCTCGGAGCGAAGGGGCCTCTCATCATAGGCGGCAAGTCGATGGGAGGCCGCGTCGCGAGCATGGTTGCCGACGATCTCCTCGCTGCTCGCCGGATCAGCGGCCTTCTATGCCTCGGCTATCCCTTCCATCCGCCCGGCAAGCCGGACCAGCCCAGAACCGGGCACCTCGCCGAGCTGCAAACGCCGACCTTGATCGTTCAGGGAACGCGGGATGATTTCGGCAGCCGGGAGGAGGTTTCGACCTACAAGCTCTCTCCCCGGATCGACATTCTCTGGCTCGCGGACGGCAATCACGACCTGATCCCGCGAAAGGGCGTATCCGGCTATTCGGCGGCCGACCATCTCAAGGCGATGGCTGAAGCCGTCTCGGCCTGGGCCGAACGCGTCACGATGCAGGGCGACTGACTTCGACTGCTGGGCGCAACGACATCGGATCGGCGTTGCTGACGAGGCGCGCCGATCGCACCGTTTCGGATCCATGCCCCTTATTCTCCCGCCAGTTCGCTTGAAGCCGGGGTGCGGCCATCTCGCCGAAATCGCGAAGGGCCGAGGCGCGCTGCCCGACCTACCTCTGCTGCGCCGGCAACTACCCCCAATGCCACTCCGCCGACCCGCCGATCCGTGCCATGCAGCAGGAGAGATCGATCCGCTCGGCGGGGCTAGCCCTGCGCACTCGGGGAGGCGACATGGCCACTCTCACCAGCTTCGATCTGAACGGCGCCGGCACCGGGCTCAACGAGAGCAGGACGTATCAGGAGGGGGCAGCCGCCATCCTGCTCGCCCCGAGCGTCACCCTCAGCGCGACCGGCAACTTCAACGGGCAGTCGCTGCGGCTTTCGGGCCTGCTCGCCGAGTCTCAGATCGGGTTTGCGAGCGGGGTCAGCCTCTCG
>JAEXUU010000692.1 GCA_023452965.1 Pseudomonadota bacterium
CGGCCAAGTCGCGGGTGCGCGAATGGGCGATGGTGACGGTGCAGTCGGCCTGAAGCAGGAGCTGCGCGACCGGGCGGCCGACCAGTTCCGAACGGCCGACAACCACGGCATCAAGGCCGGAAAGCGACGGCAGGGTCTGCTTGAGCAGCAGCATGCAGCCGAGTGGGGTGCAGGGCACGAGGCCGTTCTTGCCGCCGGCGAGCAGGCCGGCATTGATTGGGTGCAGGCCGTCGACATCCTTGGCCGGGTCGATCGCGTCGATGATCCGGCCGGTGTCGATATGCTTGGGCAGGGGCAGCTGGACCAGGATGCCGTCGACCGCATCGTCGGCGTTGAGCGCGGCGATCTTGGCGAGGAGCTCGGTTTCGGTCGTTTCCGCCGGCAGGCGGTGGGCGACGGAGTTCATACCGATCTCGGCCGCGAGCTTCTCCTTGGAGGCGACGTAGACGCGGCTCGCCGGATCGTCCCCGACCAGGACGACATGGAGACCGGGCACCAGGCCCTTGGCCGCCTTGATCGCCGCGACCTCGCGGCCGATCCCCGCCCGCAGCTCGGCTGCCGCCGCCTTGCCGTCGATGATGCGCGCTTGTGCCGGCATGTGCTCGTCCTTGCGTTCTCGCGAGCCGTTCTCATGCGCGATTGCTGCAGCGCAAACAAGGCCGCATGACCGGAAGGCCTTGACTTAGTTTGGTCTATGTCAAAATCATGCACGATCCATGATGCATGCTGAGCCCTCACTCCGTAAGCCGTCCCGGGTCGTTCTGGCCGAGCAGGTCTATGAGCTGATCAAGGAACGCATTCTCGACCAGGCCTATGTGCCCGGCGAGCGGCTCAATATCGACGCGCTGGTGCGCGAATTCGCCGTCAGTTCGACGCCGATCCGCGAGGCTCTGATGCGGCTCGCAGCCGAGGGGCTGGTGCGCGCCGAGCCCTTCATCGGCTTCACGACCGCGCCGGTGCCCGACCAGCGCTATTACGAGGACGTCTACAGTTTCCGCGGCGTGATCGAGCCCTGGGCCGCTGCCGAGGCGGCACGGCGCCGGCCGGCTCCCGAGGCGATCGCCGGGCTGCGCGCGGCGGTCGCGGCGATGATGGCCGGCGAGCCATCGCGCGAATACCGCAGCCATCGCGCTTTCACCGAGGCTGATGATCGCTTCCATCGCATCGTCCTGCAGCTGGCCGGAAACCAGGTCGCGCTGAAGAGCTATGACGATTTGCGTTTCCACCTGCACATTTCGCGTCTCTACCTGACACGCGAGCAGGATGTCGGCCCGACCCATCGCGAGCACTACGCCATCGTCGATGCGCTCGAGGCCGGCGACCCCGAGGCCGCCGCCGACGCGATGCGCCGGCATCTGCAAGGCTCCTATGAGCGACTGATCAAATAGCCAACCGGCCGAGGCCGAAAACGGCCCGGCTTTCGACCCGAGGGAGGGACCGACATGTTGAAACACATCGCCGCCGCGCTGATCGCCGGCAGCTTCATGATGGGCGCAGCCCAGGCCCAGACGCTACGCTTCGGCCACGCCAACACCACGAGCGAGATCGCCGGCGAGCTCTTCGCCGAATTCGCCGACCGCGTGAACAAGGGCACCAAGGGCGCGGTCACGGTCCGCGTCTTTCCGGCCGAGCAGCTCGGCAAGGAGATCGACCTCTTCAAGCAGGTCAAGGAAGGCGCGCTCGACATCTCGGCGCCCTCCATGGCCGCAGCCTCCTCGCTCGTTCCGGCACTGGAAATCCCGAGCGCGCCCTTCCTCTGGAAGGACTGGAGCGAGGCCGAGGCGATCATCCGCTCCGAAGCCTTCGATCCGATCTTCGACGAGCTGCGCGACAAGCACAACATCGTGCCGGTCAGCCGCATCTGGTACTGGGGCTGGCGGAACATGACGACGCTCGACCGCGCCGTGAAGAAGCCCGAGGACGTGCAGGGGCTGAAGATCCGCGTGCCGGAAAGCCCGGTCTGGGTCGAGATGATCAAGGCCTTCGGCGGCGCGCCGACACCCGTCCCGTTCGGCGAGGTCTACACCGCCCTGCAGCAGAAGACTGTCGACGGCCAGGAGAACCCGATCCCGACGATCTTCTCGCGCAAGTTCTACGAGGTGCAGGGCTATGTCGCGATGACAAAGCACATGCTCCAGAACAACATGATCGTCATCAACAAGGACAGCCTCGCCAAGCTGAAGCCCGAGCATCGCGAGGTGCTGTTCGCGGAGGCCGCCCGCGCCTCGGCGATGAACACTTATCTCCAGCAGAAGCGCGAAGCCTCGATGCTGGAGGACATCCGCAAGTCCGGCCGCTCGAAGATCGTCGAGGACGTCGACCGCGACGCCTTCGCGGCCAAGGCCAAGGTGGTGACGACGGCCATGGAAGGTCGCTGGGGCAAGCCCCATGTCGAGCGCGTGCAGGCGGCGATCGACGCCCAGCGCAAGCGCTGACCCCGCCATGGCGGGCCTTAACCTGATCCGGCGGTTCGACGACTGGTCGAGCCGCCTGGAGAACCTCGCGCTCGCAGCCCTGCACGGCATCATCGCCGCGCTGGTCTGCGCGGCCGTGATCTTCCGCTACGTTCTCAACGATCCGCTGACCTGGTCGGAGGAGCTGATCCTCCTGCTCTTCGGCTGGATGATCTTCCTCGGCATCGCCAACGCCTTCCATGCCCGCACGCACATCATCATCGATGTCGTCGTGCTGTTCGCGCCGCGCTGGCTCTGCTTCGCCTTCGGTGTTCTTGCACTGGCGGTGACTGCCACGGTGCTCGGCGTCCTGACCTGGTATTCCTGGCTCTATCTGCAGCGCGAGATGCCCAATCTCACCCCGATGCTCGGCATTTCCGCCGGCTGGGCGATCGCGCCACTCTTCATCGGCAGCTTGTTGTCGCTGCTGCATCTCCTGCGGAACCTGATCGACGAGGGCGTCACCGGCGCGCTCTGGTCCGACATCACCACGCGCGAGTGACCCAGCATGGTGCTTGTCCTCCTCCTCACCTTCGCGGCGCTGCTCGTCGTCGGCACGCCGATCTGGATCGCCATGGCGGGCTCGGCCCTGCTCACGATCTTCATGGACGGCGTGCCGCTGACCGTCGCCGCCCAGCGCATGGTCGCCGGCGTCCAGTCCTTCCCGCTGTTGGCGATCCCGCTGTTCACGCTCGCCGGCTCGCTGATGAACGCGTCCGGCATTTCCGAGCGACTGTTCAGCTTCACCAAGGCGCTGGTCGGCCATATCCGCGGCGGCCCGGCGCATACGCTCGTCGTCGGCGAGGTCTTCCTCTCCGGCATTTCCGGTTCGTCCGTCGCGGACACGGCCGCGGCGGCGCGGGTCTTCGTGCCGCAGCTCGAGAAGATGGGCTATCCCCGCGCCTTCGGCGCGGCGCTCTCGGCGGTCGCCGGCACGCTCGGGCCGATCATCCCGCCCTCGATCCTGATGGTGGTCTATGCCTGGCAAGCGAACGTCTCGCTCGGCCAGCTCTTCGTCGCCGGCATCATCCCCGGGTTGGTCATGGCCGGCTGCATCATGGGCACGATCGCGATCCAGGCGCTGCGGCGCGACTTCAGGCCGGCCGGTGCCTTCTCGCTTTCCACCCTGTGGAGCGAGTTCCGTCACGCTTCGCTGGCGCTCCTGATGCCGGTCTTGATCATCGTCGGCTTCCGGGCGGGGCTGTTCACCGCGACCGAGATCGCCGGCGTCGCCGCCGCCTATTCGCTGGTCGTCGGCATGTTCATCTATCGCTCGATCAGGCTCGCCGATCTCCCGGCGATCCTGGTCGGCACGGCGCGCGAGACGGCGGTGATCATCGCCATCGTCGCGGCGGCCTCGCCGTTCAGCTGGATCCTCGCGATCGAGCAGGCGCCGCAGCTCGTCACCGACTTCATGACCTCCATCTCCACCGACCCGCTGGTCGTGTTGCTGATCCTGAACATCGCCCTGCTGATCGCCGGCATGTTCATGGAGACGATCGCGATCATGATCATCCTGGTGCCGATCCTGCTGCCGCTGCTGACTGCGCTGCAGATCGACCTCGTGCATTTCGGGATCATCCTCTTGGTCAATCTGGTGATCGGCCAGGTGACACCGCCGGTCGGTGTGCTCTGCTTCGTCGCCATGGCGATCACCAGGGAGAAGCTCGGGCCGCTGTTGCGCGAGCTGTGGCCCTTCCTGATCGCACTCGTGATCGCGCTCGTGATCATCACCTATGTCCCGGCCCTGAGCCTCTGGCTCCCCAAGGTCGCCGGTTTCTGAAGAGGACACTCCATGGCCACCATCACCGAAGTGGAGATCACCGAGTTCTCGTTCACGGCGAGAAATCTCGGGGTCTCCTCCGACAAGCTGCGGGCGATCTACAATATGGGCTACAAGCCCAACTCTTCGCTGGAGCTGACCAAGTTCGCCATCGTCATCCGCAGCGATGACGGGGCGCAGGGCGAGTACGTCATGCATTGGGGCGGCAGCCGCTCGACCATGGCGCAGACGCTCTCGCTGGCGCCGAGCCTGCTCGGCCGCGATCCCGATCACCGCGAGCTGATCTGGAACGAGATGAAGCGCGAGCTGCGCCAGCATGACGGCATGGGCATCGGCCCGATCGACATCGCGCTATGGGACCTCGCCGGCAAACGCTATGGCGCCTCGGTCTCGGCGCTGCTCGGAGGCTACCGCACGCGGCTGAAGGCCTACGCATCGACCTATCACGGCGACCGCAATGGCGGCCTCGACTCGCCACAGGCCTTCGCCGACTTCGCCGAGCGCTGCTACGAGCTCGGCTACCGCGCCTATAAGGTCCATGGCTGGCACGAGGGCGACGCCAAGGAAGAGGCGCGCAACGTGCTGCATGTCGCCAAGGCCGTCGGCGACCGGATGACGCTGATGCTCGACCCGGCCAACGAGCTCAGAACCTTCGCGGCCGCGCTCTATGTCGGACGCGCCTGCGACGAGGGCAACTACTTCTGGTACGAGGATCCGATGCGCGATTGCGGCGTCTCGGCCTTCGCCCACAAGAAGCTGCGCGAGATGCTGAAGACCCCGATCCTGCAGACGGAGTATCTGCGCGGCTTCGAGACCAAGGCCGACTTCCTGATTGCCGGCGGCACCGACATGCTGCGCTCCGATCCGGAATACGATCTCGGCATCACCGGGGCGATGAAGATCGCCCATCTCGCCGAGGCCTTCGGCGTCGATGTCGAGATCCATGCCTGCGGTCCGGCGCATCGTCACTGCATGGCGGCGACGCGCAACACCAATTTCTACGAGATCGCGCTGCTCGGCCCGGATTGTCCGAATGCCGTGCCGCCGGTCTACACCTGCGGCTACTCCGACCAGATCGACGCGGTCGACAAGGACGGCACCGTGCCGGTCCCGACCGGGCCGGGTCTCGGCGTGACCTATGACTGGGACTACATCCGGTCCCACAAGACGGCGCAGCAGGTCTTCAGGCTCTGATCGCGAGGGGTCGACGAGCCGCTTGATCGCGGCGCTCCGACCCCTCATCTTCGCGCCTCCCGATTCAGGCGGCGTTTGGCGAGCCGGAGAGAACCACGTGACCACCGGCTTTGCAGCAATCCCGGCCTCGGGCAGCTATCGCTTGAACAATGCCCGGGTGCCTGCGTGCCTGGTCTCGGCCGAGACCATTGCGAGCGACCGGCATGGCTTCGCTGCGCTCGACATCGCGATCGAGGACGGCGTCGTCGCCTCGCTCCTGCCGGCCGGCGTGCCCGGCTTCGAGGCCGGGCCGGGCTTCGATCTCGACGGTGGCATCGTCCTGCCGCGCCTCGTCGACGTGCATACCCATCTCGACAAGGGCCATATCTGGCCGCGTCAGCCGAATCCCGACGGCAGCTTCATGGGGGCGCTGACCAGCGTCGGCGTCGACCGCGAGGCGAACTGGACGGCGCGGGACGTGCGTACCCGCATGGAGTTCGGCCTTCGCTGCGCCTTCGCGCATGGCACGGCGGCGATCCGCACCCATATCGACTCGCTCGGTCCGCAGATCGGGATCTCCTGGCCGGTTCTGGCCGAGCTCCGGGCGGAATGGGCCGGGCGCATCGCCCTGCAAGGCTCGCCGCTGTTCGGCGTCGAGGCGGTCGCCGACGGCACTCATATGCAGGCGATCACGCGGGCGGTGAGGGCGCATGGCGATGGGCTGCTCGGCTGCGTCACTTACATGATCCCCGAGCTCGACAGGGCGCTGGACACGATCTTCCTGACCGCGATCGAGAACGGCTTCGACCTCGATTTCCATGTCGACGAGAGCAATGATCCGGCGGCGCGCTCGCTGGAGCATATAGCGGACGCGACGCTGCGCCATCGCTTCACCGGCAAGATCCTCGCCGGTCACTGCTGCTCGCTGGCGCTGCAGCAGCCGGCTGACGAGGCCCGTATCATCGCCAAGGTCGCCGAGGCCGGCATCGCCGTGGTCTCGCTGCCGATGTGCAACATGTATCTGCAGGACCGCAAGGCCGGCCGCACGCCACGCTGGCGCGGCGTCACCGCGCTGCACGAACTGAAGGCGGCGGGCGTACCGGTGATGATCGCCTCCGACAACACCCGCGATCCCTTCTACGCCTATGGCGATCTCGACCTGGTCGAGGTGCTGCGCGAGGGAACGCGCATTCTCCAGCTGGACCATTCGGGCAATGACTGGGTACAGAGCATCGCGACGACCCCGGCCGCACTGATGGGCCTGCCCGGACAGGGCCGGCTCAGTGTCGGCGGCCCCGCCGACATGATCCTGACCCGGGCACGGGACTGGACCGAATTCTTCGCTCGGCCGCAGGCCGCGCGCACCGTCTTGATCTGCGGCAAGGCAATCGACCGCACGCTGCCCGATTATCGCGAACTCGACCATCTGATGAGCACCGACGCATGAGCACGAAGTACGACATCGCCGCCCTCAAGGCCCGCCTCGGCAGCATCAAGAGCGAGGACAATCCCGCGCTGGTGAAGCAGAAGAGCCGGGACTTCTTCTGGTACTCGCCGACGCTGAAGCGCCAGCTCGACCAGGTCACCGGCGACATCATCGTCTCGCCGACCAGCGAGGCGGAAGTGCTGGAAGTCCTCGCCGCCGCCCATGCGCTCGGCATCCCCGTGACGCCGCGCTGCACCGGCACCGGCAATTACGGCCAGGCCATGCCGCTCTCGGGCGGAGTGGTGCTCGATCTCTCGGGCTTCAACAAGGTCAAGGCGATCGAGCCCGGCCGCTATGTCGCCGAGCCCGGCGCCATCCTCTCGGATATCGACAAGCAAACCCGGGCGCATTCGCGCCAGGAGATCCGCCTGCACCCTTCGACCTACCATACGGCCTCGGTCGGCGGCTTCATCGCCGGCGGCTCCGGCGGCGTCGGCTCGATCAAATGGGGCGGCCTGCGCGACTGGGGCAACAT
>JAEXUU010000731.1 GCA_023452965.1 Pseudomonadota bacterium
TGGTCGCCGAGCTGGAACGGACCGAACGAAACCCGGATCAGCCGGTTCACCTGCAGGCCGATATGCTCCAGCAGGTTCTTGACCTCGCGGTTCTTGCCCTCGCGCAGATCGACGATCAGCCAGGTATTGGCGCCCTGCTCGCGCTCGAAGCGGGCGGTGACCGGGCCATAGTTGACGCCGTCGATGGTGACGCCGTCCTTGAGCGTGTCGAGCCGCTCCTGCGTGACATGGCCGAAGGCGCGCACGCGATAGCGCCGCAGCCAGCCGGTCTCCGGCAGCTCCAGCATGCGTGCGAGGCCACCATCATTGGTCAGCAGCAGCAAGCCTTCGGTGTTGATGTCGAGCCGGCCGATCGAGAGCACGCGCGGCAGGTCCTCCGGCAGCGCGTCGAACACGGTCGGACGCCCCTCCGGGTCGTGATTGGTCGTCACGAGGCCGCGCGGCTTGTGATAGAGCCAGACCCGGGTGCGCTCGCGCGCCGGCAGCGGCTCGCCGACGATCAGCACGACATCGGCAGGGCCGACATCGAGCGCCGGGCTCTCGATCACCTGGCCGTTCACGGTGACGCGGCCCTCGGCGATGATCGCCTCGCAATCGCGGCGCGACGCGACGCCGGCGCGCGCCATCACCTTGGCGATGCGCTCGGGCTCGATCGTCGGCAGAATGGTCGGTGAGACCGCCTCGGCGATGTCGGCGGCGCTGCGATGGGCGCGGTCGGGCCGGCTGCGGGTCGGATTGCTGCCGCGCGGGGCGTCGAAGCGCTTGGCGCCGAACCCCTTGGCACCGAAGCCCTTGCCTGCTGGCCTCTCGCCGCGTGGCCGCTCACTGCCTTCGCGCGGCGGCCGGCCGGCGAAGCGATCCTCGCTGCCGCGCTCACGGAACGGGCGCTCGCCGCCCTCGCGGGGCGGGCGCGAGCCGGCATCGCGGCCGGGACGCTCGAAACGAGCCGGTCTGTCGCCGCGGGGCCTGTCGCCTTCGCGCGGAGGGCGGCTGGAGAAACGCTCTTCGCCGCTGCGCTCGCGGAAGGGGCGCTCGGCGCCCTCGCGGGCCGGGCGTTCGCCGCTCGGACGCTCGCGAAATGGCTTCTTCTCGAAGGGCTTTTTCTCGAAACGCTTGGCGGGGCGCTCGGCTTCGAAACGGCGCTCGGCGCCCTCGGCCGGGGCACGCCGCGGCCGGTCGTCGCCCTCGCGCGAACGGAAGGGAGGCTTGCCGGCGCCGCGGCCTGGCGGCCTGCCGCCGCGCGGGCCGCCATCGCGTCCGCCGCCGTGTCCACCGCTTCCGCCCTTGCGCGGGCCGCGGTTTTTCTGGTTGTTGTCGTCGCTCATAATGGCTCCAAGAGCAGTCTCGTCGTCGGCCGCGATGGGGTTCGCAGGGGCCGCGAGGCAAGCCGTCTCCAAATTGGGTCGTAGCCGGCGCTTGTAGCAGGGCCGGCGGCGCGCCGCGAGCGGCAATGATGAGGGTTCGATGACATCTGTCGACGCAGGGCGCATCGAGCCCATGTCCCAGACGCCCATGTCCGAGACGCCCGACGCCGGGACGTCCGCCGCGCCGATGGCGCTTGCCATGGCGCAGGCGCGCGCCGCGGCCCTACGCGGCGAGGTTCCGGTCGGCGCGGTGGTGGTGCGGGACGGAAAGGTGCTCGCCAGCGCCGGCAACCGCACGCTGGAGCTGAAGGACCCGAGCGCCCATGCCGAAATGCTGGCGATCCGCATGGCCTGCCAGGAGATCGGCTCCGAGCGGCTGATCGATTGCGACCTCTATGTAACGCTCGAACCCTGCCCGATGTGCGCGGCGGCGATCTCCTTCGCCAGGCTGCGCCGGCTCTATTTCGCCGCCTATGATCCCAAGGGCGGCGCGGTCGAGAACGGCGTTCGACTCTATTCCAGCCCGACCTGCCATCATCAGCCCGAGGTCTATGGCGGATTGAGTGAGAGCGAGGCTGCCGCCTTGCTGCGCGACTTCTTCAAGGAAAGGCGCTGATGCCGCTGACTGGCGAAACTGTCGATATCCGCGCGGTGACGGCTGCGGACCACGATGCCATCGCTGCCCTCAACCGTGCGGCCTTCGGCGGCGAGGATGAGGTCGGCATCATCGAGCGCCTGCGCGGTGACGATCTCGTCGCAGTCGAGCTGGTCGCGGTTCGCGCTGGGGCGATCGTCGGTCATATCCTGCTGAGCGAGTTGCCGACGACCATGGACGGACGGCCGGTCAGTGCGCTGGCCCTGGCTCCGATGGCCGTCCTGCCCGGCCAGCAGAAGCAGGGCATTGGCGGGCGCCTGATCGAGGCGGCCTTGGACGAGGGGCGCTGCCTTGGATATGGGGCGGTGATCGTGCTCGGCCATCCCGACTATTACCCGCGCTTCGGCTTCTCGGCGGCGCTGGCGAGCAAGCTGGCTTCGCCTTTCGCTGGCGAGGCCTTCATGGCGCTCGAACTGGCTCCGGACGCGCTGGCGGGGCAGGCGGGAACCGTGACCTATCCGCCGGCTTTCGGCCTCTGAATGCCCGCCCCGAGACGTGGGCCCGAACCTATCATCGTGGCGAGCGCCTGTTATCCTGAC
>JAEXUU010000752.1 GCA_023452965.1 Pseudomonadota bacterium
GAGTACGGGCATCGCCGCGACATTCCCGGTTATGCAGCGGCACTCGAAGCCTTCGACCGAGAGTTGCCGACACTGGAGGCGAGGCTGAAGCCCGGCGATCTCGCCATCATCACCGCCGACCATGGCAACGACCCGAGCTGGCCGGGGACCGACCACACCCGCGAGCATGTCCCGATCCTGGCTTTCGGGCCGGACGTCGTGGCCGGCCCGATCGGACGACGCGAGAGCTTTGCCGATATCGCCGCGAGGCTCGGGACCTGGCTCGGCATCGGCGCGGTCGGGCCGGGGCGGAGCTGGTAGGCAGGCCTCCTCAGGCGGCTGCGACCTTCTCGCAGAACGCGGCGACCTCGCTGCGAATCCTTGAAGCCTGCTGCGCCAGATCATCCGAGGACTGCTGCAGCTCCTCCGCAGCGTCGTGGGTGCGGGCCGTCACCGCCCGGAAGCCGCCGAGCGCCTCGGCGCTGCGATTGGCCCCGTCGGACGAGATCTGCACCTCATGTGCGATCTCGCTCGTGGCGCGGTTCTGCTCCTCGACCGCATGCGCGATCGAGACCGAGACGGTCTCGACCTCCCCGATCGCGGAGACGATCGCGCGGATCGACTTCAGCGAGCGCTGCGAAGCTGTCTGGATGGCGCTGATCGAACGCGCCACCTCCTCGGTGGCGTTGGCGGTCTGGGTCGAGAGCGTCTTGACCTCGCTGGCGACGACAGCGAAGCCCTTGCCCATCGAACCGGCACGGGCCGCCTCGATCGTCGCGTTGAGCGCGAGCATGCTGGTCTGCGCCGCGACACCGCGGATGATCTCGACGACGGCTCCGACGCTCTCGCTGGTCCGGGCCAGGGCCTCGATCTCGGCGCTCGCGGTGCGGGCGAGCGCTGCGGCCGCTTTCGAGCTGTCGGCGGAGTGCGTGACGCTGCGGCCGATCTCGGCGATCGAACTGGCGAGTTCCTGGGCCGCCGCCGCAGTCTGATCGATGCTGCGTGTCGTCTCACCGGAGGAATGGGCGACGACGCTGCTCTGCTGACGCGCCTGCTCGGAGGCCCCCGTCAGGTCGCGGGCATTCGCCTGCATGGCCTCCGCCGCCCGGTCGAGCACCGCCATGGCATGCTCCATCTCGCGGTGGAAGGCACCGACGATCTCGCGGATCGTCTCGGAGCGCGCGTCGCTCTCCTCGGCATTCTGCTTCTCGAGTTCGCTGGCACGGCGCTCGCGCATGACGAGTTCCTCCGCCCGGCGCAGATTGGCGTCGTTCTCGGCGAGGATGCGGGCCGTGATCACGGCGATAGCGGTCAGGAAGGCGGTTTCGACCACGACGATCACGGCGTGCAATAGCACGCGAGCCAGGCTGCCGCCCTGATAGAACACAGCCGCGGGCAGGACGTATTGCAGGACAAGGTGATGCGCTGCGGTGAGCGCCGCCCCCATGACGATAGGCCGCCAGTCGCAGAAGCCGGCCAGCAGGGCGAGCACGGCGAAATAGTACATATGGCTGTCGGGCTGCCAGGGATGGCCGGCGAAGCTCGCGACGAAGATCGAGACCTGGCCGATCAGGGCCGTGGCGATCACCAGTTGGGTCGCAGTCGTCGTTCCGCGAGCGCGATAGGCCAGCAGGGCCGCTGCCGCCAGGACGAAGGCACCGGCAGCGGGCGCAAAAACGGGATTGCCCAGGATCATCGCCGTGGCCGCCAGGATCGGCACATGGACGAAGGCAAGGCCGATCAGGCCGCGCGCCGTCAGGTCGCGCAGGCCGGGCAAGGTCAGGATCATGCGGCGCCTCCGCCGGAAAGACAGCCGGCCAGGCCTTCGAGCCGCAGCAGCAGCAAGGCCCCGGCAGGCCTGACGGCTTCGTCCTCACCCGCCGCGACGATCATCACGAAAGGCAGCGCCCCGCTGCGCAGGACCCGCATGCCGGCGGCGAGACTGCTGGCCGCAGCCTCGGAGCTGCTGGTCCAGGGCGGGAACACCGCCGCCAGCTCCTGGCTGCGCGCGTCGCTCCGGCCGGGCAGGCCGGTCAGCGCGATGAGGCCGGAGGAGATGATGAGAGCCGCGATCGCCAGACCGTCACGCAGACGGGTACGCCCCTCGGGTCGAGTGCGTGAGGGGATAAGGCTTTGCCGCATATCGTCGGAGGCTTTCGGCGTAGCTAGGCACGGAATTCGAACGCATGGCTTGAGGCTCGCGGCTTAATTTTCCATGAAGCAGGCGCAGTTCGCTCTCTGACCGCAACCGGCCGCCGAACCATGGCCCGCGGTGCCGGATCTGCCCGCAACGCGGCCAGATGCTGCCTCCGGCTTCAGCCCCTCAGCCGCGCCTTGATCCTGCGCATCAGCCCGTCACGGACTTCGCGATAGGCATCGAGCACTTGCTCGCGCGAGCCCTGCACGGCGGAGGGATCGGCCGTCGGCCAGTATTCGACCTCGGCTGCGGTGGTGCGGGTCAGGTCGAGCGCCTTGTGATGCGCCTCCGGCGACAGCGTGACGATCAGGTCGAAGTTGAGCCCCTCCCATTCTTCGAGCTCCTCGATCGATTTCGGCCTGTGTTTGCGGGCATCGATGCCGATCTCTTCGAGAACGGCGAGCGCGAATGGATCGGTCTCGCCCTTCTTCGCACCGGCCGACTGGACATAGATCGACTTGCCGAAGAAGTGCTTGGCCATCGCCTCCGCCATCGGCGAGCGGACCGCGTTCAGCGCGCACATGAACAGCACGCTCTGGAGCTTGCGGGAAGCCGGCTCCAAGCGTTCAGCCCTTCCAGTGCAGGGCGTAGATCAAGGTGAAGAAGCGCCGCGCCGTCTCGCGGTCGAGATCGACCTTGCCGGCGAGACGTTCGACCAAGATGACGGCCGCCTCGTCGTGCAAGCCGCGCCGGCCCATGTCGATCGCCTCGATCTGCGCCGGCGTCGCGGTCCGGATCGCAGCATAATAGCTCTCGCAGACCATCTCATAGTCCTTGATCAGCCGCTTCAGCGGCGTCAGCGAGAGATGGTGGGTGACGAGCGCGGTGCCGCCGGCGTCGCGGACTTCGAAGGCGAGGCGGCGCTCGACCAGCGCCAGATGCACCGCATAGGGCCCACCATTGAACTCCGGCAGGGCGAAGTGATTGCGCTCGATCAGGTCGTAGATGGCGATGGCGCGCTCGTGCTCCTGGTCCGGCGTCCCGCGCCCGAGCGAAGCTTCATCGAGCGTGACGCCGACCAGGCGGTTGGTTTCGGACATGAGCCCTCCCCTGCCGGCGCCGAAGGACGGAATCGCGATCGGCGCCTCAGTTCAGCCTGATCGTCACGGAACGGCCGTGGGCCTGCAAGCCCTCGGCCTCGGCGAGTTCGACCGCCGCGCCGGCGAGCGCCCGCAAGGCAGCGGCATCGCATTTCAGCAGCGAGGTCCGCTTCATGAAATCGGGCACGCCGAGCCCGGAGGAGAAGCGCGCCGACCGCGCCGTCGGCAGGACGTGGTTGGAGCCGCCGACATAGTCGCCGATCGCCTCCGGCGTATGCCCGCCGAGGAAGATCGCGCCGGCGTTGCGGATGCGCCCGGCGAGACGCTCGGGATCGCCGGTGATGATCTCGAGGTGCTCCGGCGCCAGCCGGTCGACCAGCGGGATCGCCGCTTCCAGCGCCTCGACCAGGATGACGGCGCCGAAATCGGCCCAGCTCGCGGCCGCGATCTCGGCGCGCGGAAGCGTCTTGAGCTGGCTTGCGACGGCACGCTCGACCTCGCCGGCGAGCGCGGCGTCGTCGGTGATCAGGATCGACTGCGAGGCGGTATCGTGCTCCGCCTGCGCCAGCAGGTCGGCCGCGATCCAGTCGGGATTGGCGCTTGCGTCGGCGAGCACGAGTACCTCGGAGGGGCCGGCGATCATGTCGATGCCGACCGTGCCGAAGACGCGGCGCTTGGCGGCCGCGACATAGGCGTTGCCGGGCCCGACGATCTTGGCGACAGGCGCGATGGTGGCCGTGCCATGGGCTAGCGCGGCCACCGCCTGCGCCCCGCCGATGCGGTAGATCTCGTCGAGGCCGGCGAGCCGCGCCGCCGCCAGCACCAGCGGGTTGCTCTCGCCGCGCGGCGTCGGAGCGACCATGACCAGGCGCTCGACCCCGGCAACCTTGGCCGGCACTGCGTTCATCAGCACCGAGGACGGGTAGCTCGCCGTGCCGCCGGGGACATAGAGGCCGACGGCCTCGATCGCGCTCCAGCGCCAGCCGCTTTCGACGCCGAGCGCGTCGCGCGACCAGGAATCGGCGGGCTTCTGGCGCAGATGATAGGCCTCGATGCGCGAACGCGCGGTCTCAAGCGCCGAAAGCTGCTCGGGCGTGCAAGCCGCCATGGCCGCCTCGATCTCGGCCTCGGTGACCCGCAGGGTCGCCGGTGTCAGCTCCAGCCTGTCGAAGCGGCTGGTGTATTCGAGCAGCGCCTCGTCGCCGCGGGCCCGCACCTCGGCGATGATCGAGGCCGCGACCTGGTCGACATCCTCGGAGACCTCGCGCTTGGCCGCCAGCAGGGCGGCAAAGGCCTGCTCGAAACCGGCATCACGTGCATCAAGCCTGATCGGCATGGAAAGTCCTGAACGGAAGAGGAGTTCAGCCCTGGTCGGGATGGGCGGGGGTGGCCGCAGCCTCCCAGATCGGTCCGAGATCCTTCATCTGGGCCTCGATGCATTCGACGCCTAGCCGGATCGCGGCCCCGTCGGAGAAATGCAAGGTGACCTCGCCCGCCGGGCTCTGCGCTTCGGCGAAGGTCACCGCCAGCAGGCTGAAGACAGCATCCTGGGCGCCGGGCTCGATCTTGACGCTGCGGGCGCTGGTGACGCGCTCGAAATGCAGCGCCGCGAGACGGCGACGCTTCTGGCCGCGCTCAGCGCCTTCCCAGTCGAAGCGGCGCAAAGCGAGCGCGAAACGCTGCTCGGCCGGGAGCCAGGCGATGTCGCCCTTGCGCACCACCGCATCCTGGAGGTGCGCCGAAACGACCGCGAGATCCTCGGCATCGAGGGCGATCAGCTTCAGCGGCTCGGCGACAGGATCGGACATCCGTCCTATCTGGCGGGGACGCCAGCCGGCGTCAACCGCTGATGCGCTCGATCTGGGCGCCGCATCGGCCGAGCTTGGCCTCCAGCGCCTCGAAACCGCGATCGAGGTGGTAGACGCGGTTGATCATGGTGTCGCCCTCGGCGACGAGCCCACCGATCACCAGCGAGACCGAGGCACGCAGATCCGTCGCCATCACCGGGGCGCCGGTCAGCTTCTCGACGCCATCGACATAAGCGGCGTCGCCGTCGAGCCTGATCTTGGCGCCGAGCCGGGCGAGCTCCTGCACATGCATGAAGCGGTTCTCGAAGATCGTCTCGCGGATGCGCGAGGTACCGTTGGCGCGGGTCATCAGCGCCATGAGCTGCGCCTGAAGATCAGTCGGGAAGCCGGGGAACGGGTCGGTGGTGACGTCGACCGGCTCGAGCGCCGCGCCATTGCGCCGGATCCGGACGCCCTCATTGCTGGTCGAGACCTCGACGCCGGCCTCGGACATCACGTCGAGCGCGGACTGGAGCAGGTCGGCGCGGGCGCCTTCGAGCAGGACATCGCCGCCCGTCATCGCTACCGCCATGGCATAGGTGCCGGTCTCGATCCGGTCGGGCAGGACGGCATGATGCGTGCCACTGAGCCGCCCGACGCCGCGAATGGTGATGGTGGAGGTGCCGGCGCCCTCGATCTTCGCGCCCATCTTGTTGAGACAGTCGGCAAGATCGACCACTTCCGGCTCGCGCGCGGCGTTCTCGATGGTGGTGACGCCGTCGGCGAGAACCGCCGCCATCAGGGCGGTGTGGGTGCCGCCGACCGTGACCTTCGGGAAGACAATGTCGCCGCCCTTCAGCCCCTTCGGAGCCCGCGCCAGCGCATAGCCGTTCTCGATGTCGATCTTGGCGCCGAGGCGTTCCAGAGCCATCAGCAAGAGGTCGACCGGGCGCGTGCCGATGGCGCAGCCACCGGGCAGCGAGACCTTGGCCTCGCCCATCCGCGCCAGGATCGGCGCGATCACCCAGAAGCTGGCGCGCATGGTCGAGACCAGCTCGTAGGGCGCGCAGGTGTCGACGATCTGACGGGCGGTCAGCGCAAAGGTCTGGCCGGTCTCCGAGGTCTGACCGACGCGCTTGCCGGCGATCGAGCGATCGACGCCGTGATTGGAGAGGATGCGCGAAAGCGCGCTGACATCGGAGAGGCGCGGCACATTGGCGAGCGTCAGCGTCTCGTCGGTCAGCAAGCTGGCGATCATCAGCGGCAGTGCCGCGTTCTTGGCGCCCGAAATCGGGATGACGCCGTCGAGGCGTTGGCCGCCGGTGATGCGGATACGGTCCATCTGGCTCGTCCTGCTGGCGCAGCCGGCGTGGGAGCGCCGGCGGGAGGGAATTAGGTCAGGACCGTGAGGTTTCGGCCTGGGCGGGCGGCGTGTCGTCTGTCGCTTCCGTCTCGGCCGTCCGCCGCGCGCGCGCCTGCGCCTTGCGGCGTTTCAGGTTCTCGCGCAGGGCGGCAGCGAGGCGCGCCCTTTTCTGCTCGTCGGCTTCGGTCTGGCGGCTCAAGGCGTCAGCTCGTCGGAAATGTCCCGCCGCGGCAAGGCGACAGGCGCAGGAATGGTTAGCCGCTCGGGCGCCGGCGGACAAGACAGCCGACGCTCGAGAAGCGCCAGCTGCTTGTGACCTTTTGGCCGGTCGATTGCGGCACAACTGCGACCAAACCGGCACAACCGCGCGACGGCCACAGACGACAGCGACAGGGCGGCGAGCTCTTCCAGCAGCGGCTTCCTTCCCTGAACGCTGGTCGAAGGGCGGCAAATCGCCCGCCAGCTCCCCCAAACGCCGCTTGTTTCTTCTCTTTCCGGCACATGCGCCGTGATCGATCGAAGCCCCGGCACAACCATTGCGTGAGCCGGCAAAACAACGGGATCCGTAGGAATTTGGGGCGCCGCGGCATCGGCGCGAAACGGAGCGAACTGCTTAGAAGGCTCACAAATCCTAATGGAATTAACCATTTCCGGGAGTTTGCGTTTACAGATTATTAACTTCACGTACCTTTCCGGCGGGTCGAGGGACGAGGAGAACGGGATGTTCCAGAGCTATGCACCGGCGATCGGCGGCGCGCCGGCTCGGGGACTGACAGGCAAGGAGGTGATCGAGGCGATCCGCCACAGCGCCGGCTTCCTGCCGGAGGTGCAGCTCGCCTATGAACCCGAGATCAGGACGCTGTGGGTCACGATCAAACCGGAGCTGAAGCCAGTCTTCACGCTGCAGCTGCTCGACAGCCTCGGCAAGGTTCAGCAGGCGATCATGGACCTGTGGAGCGCGCCGGAGGATTATCACTCGGCGCCCGTGCGCTTCCTCGCCTTCCGGGGCACCGGACCGTTCTTCACGCTCGGCGGCGATCTCGACTTCTATCTCGACTGCCTGGCCAAGAACGACCGGGCCGCGCTCGCCGAATATGCCCGCCTGTCGATCGAAGGCGCGGTGCGCAATGCCAGCGGCCTCAACGGGCTCGTCGTGACCCTCTCGACGATCCACGCCAAGGCGATCGGCGGCGGCATCGACGCGCCGCGCTCATGCAATGTCATGATCGCCGAGGAGCAGGCCTCGTTCGTCTACCCCGAGATCAAGTTCAACCATTTCCCGATCACGGCGGTGGCCATCCTGTCGCGCCGCATGGGTGCTCGCACGGCCGAGCGCATGCTGCTTTCGGCCGAGGAGATGAGCGCGAGCGAGTTCATGGCCGCCGGCGGGCTCGAGGCGGTGGTGCCGACCGGTACCGGCGAGGACTGGATCCGCAAATACGCCGCCGACTCGCTGCCGATGCATGCTGCAAAGACGGCGCTGTTCTCGGCCTTCAACCGCCGCGCGGGCGATCTTCGCGAGGAACTCGAACATCTCGGCCAGATCTGGACCGACTGCATGCTGCGCCTGCATCCCTCGGCGATCTCGAAGCTCCAGCGCATCGCCCAGACGCAGGACCGCATGCTGGCGCGGGTCTATCAGCGGCAGGCTGAACCTGCCGCGCCCGCCCCCGGACATCACTGAAGAAAGGTCTTTCGAGCGGCCGGCCTCGATCTTGCGAGTCGGCCGCGTAAATCTCACGGAACTTTTACCTTTCCCTTCTAAATTGGTTTAGATGTCGGGGCGAACGACCAAGCTGTTGCCGCCTCCCCGAAGCCTTCGAAGGGTAGGAGTATATGGCGGGAGCGCCGAACCGGCAGCGCGCGATACAAGCGCGCGGCGAGACGACGGAGCCACCGGCCATCGCAAATGGCAGCGCGGGCGAGGTTGATCTCGCCGATTATCGGCTGCTGGTCTCGTCGCTGTTCTCCTCTCCTGGCTCGATCATCCCCGGTGGCATCGCCGGCATCCTGACGCCCTATCTCTGCTGGCTCTCGACCGGCGCGCAGATCTTCATGACGCTGACGCTGTCGGTCGCGCTGGTGGTCGTGCTGCGCATCCTCACCGTGATCCGCTATCGCAGGCTCGACCATTCCGAGGACAGCTACGAGGAGACGCGGCGCTGGGACCGCGAATACTTCGTCGGCGCGACCGTCTTCAGCGCCGTGCTCGGCTACAGCTGCTATGTCGCGCTCGCGCACACCGATGATCCGGCGGCCCACATCACCTCGGTCGCCTCGACGATCGCGCTCGCTTCCGGCTATGTCGCGCGCAATGCCGGCCGTCCGAAATTTGTCACGGTCCAGCTGCTGACCTTCTGCGTGCCGATGGCGGTGGGGCAGG
>JAEXUU010000782.1 GCA_023452965.1 Pseudomonadota bacterium
GCCGTGGGGTCGGCGATGACCTTGTATTCGGGGTGGCCGCCGCCGACGCGCGTCGTTTTCATCGCGCGCGAGGCGGCAAGGTCCGCCGGGCCGAGACTCATGCCGTGCATGCGGGGGGAAGCGGTGGCGATCGCGTCGACATTCTTGACGCCCTCCGCCGTCTCCAGAATGGCGTGGATCAGCACCGGCTTGGGCAGAGCGTGCCGCGCCTCGTACTGCGCCAGCAACTGGTCGACATAGTGGATGTCCCAGGGACCCTCGACCTTCGGCACCATGACGACATCGAGCTTGCCGCCGACCTCGCCCATGATCGCGGCGATGTCGTCGAGAAACCAGGGCGAGTTCAGCGCATTGACCCGCGTCCACAGTCCGGTCGCGCCGAAATCGGTGGCCTTGGCCAGGTCGATGAAGCCGTCGCGAGCGGCCTGCTTGGCCTCGACCGGGATCGCGTCCTCGAGATTGCCGAGCACGATGTCGACCTGGCCGGCGAGCTCGGGGACCTTGGCCCGCACCTTCTCCAGATGGGGCGGGACGAAATGGATCATCCGCTCCAGCCGCAGCGGCAATTCGCGATAGGGCTCCGGCGCGCCGATCGCCAGAGGACGGAAGAACTGGCGCGGCGTCTTCGTAGTCATGCTCGGCTCCATGCTGCGGTGCAGCGAATGTGGCCGAGAGCGGCGCCGGCGTCCACTCGCCTTTGGACGCAAGAAGGAGGGGTGTTTTCCTAGGAAAATATGCCGCGATCAAGCGTCAGGAAAACATTCCGATCGCGGGCGTCGCGGCGCCTGCCACCGTTCCAGGCAATCTCAGTTCCGGCTGAAGGGATTTTCGAGCACGATGCGCGCCGGCGTGCCGATGCTGTCGCGTGGCTCTATCCCGCCGCGCAGATTGAGCGCATCGCTGGCGAAATCGGGGTCGTGCAGGCTGGCCTCGCGCACCCGCAGCTTGCGCTGGAAGCTGCGCATCTCGGCCTCCCGGTGCGAGATGCCGACCCTGGCATCGATCTCGCGCCGCTGGCTCGCGTTCAGATCGGCCGAGGCCCGGAAATCCCGAAAATCCGAGGCGGTATAGGGCCATTTGGTCGATCCGGCGAAGGTGCGCACCCGCCCGTCGAGGACGACGCTGTCGCCCGGCCGCAAGGTGATATCGCGCAGCACGGAAATGCGATGCTCGCCGGGCTTGGCGATGGCCGGACGGCAGGCGGGATCCGAAGATTGCTCGTAGCCATAGGCGACCGGCAGCGCGCCATAGGTCTTGCCGTCCGCCGAGACCGCGGCGTCGATCGTCGTGGCGCCCGCAGCGACCTTGAAGACCTTGACCGGGATGCCGGGATTGCTGGCCTGGCAAATGGCTTCATGGGCCTTCAGGTCGCCCTGGCTCCTGAGATGGCCGATCGGCGCGTGGAAGCCGTCGCACATGCGCACGCAGATGGTGCGCGTCACATCGGCGGCGCCCGAGACGGTGTCGTAGCGGATCGCCGGCTGTCGCTTGGCGACGCGCTTGGGCGCGGCTTCGCGCCGCTTGAACGGATTCAGCGCAATGGGCGGGTGCCGGATCACGCCGTCGGGGCGGGCCTGCCAGAGGGGCATGGTCCAGAGATTGCGCTCGGGGGCATAGGCCCTCGCGGAAGCATAGACCGCGCGCGGAGCCGTTTCACGTTGCGCCTGGCGGGCGGCGGCCTCCTGCCGATGGAAGGCGCGGATGCCGGCATCGTCCTCGGCCTGGACGAGGGAGACCGTGAGCACTGCGCCGCTCGCGCCAAGCGCCAAACCAAGTCCCGCCATCGCTGCCAGACGCAAGGGTTTGCGCCCGCGGCGTCGCAGAGAAGCGGAATTTGAAACGGAAATAGCGGCAGGTGCCGCCTTGGAAGCAATCGATTCGATATTACGGACACGAAACACCGCGATCACTCCATCGCTCGCTGGTTCAGCTGTCCGCCGCAAACGAGCCATAATTTACTTTTTGTTAATATTCAATTGCCGGCCGCCGCAACGGCAAATGGGCGCGATGCTTAACGTCGCGCTGCGGCAGGTCTCGTTGGCTGGCTTGCTTGCGGCTCAGCGCAGAATCGTCTCGCGCAATGGCGCTGCGACGACGGTGTCGGCATCGAGCGTGCCGCGAAGCTCGGCGATCTCGGCGAGTTCGCGCGGCTCCTCGCGCACCTGCAGGCTCTGGCGCAGGAGCTTCTGGCGCGTCTCGGCCAGAGTGATGCCCACGGTCTCGTCGATCATCCGCCGTGTCGCAAGGCCTAGCTTGCCGGCCCGGCGGAAGTCAGCGAAATCGCCGGCTTCGTAAGGGAAGGCCGAGGAGCCCGTGAAGGTTTCGACCTTGCCGTCGAGGACGATGGAATCGCCGGGACGCAAGGTGATGTCGCGCATCAGGGAGACGCGCCGTTCGCCGGCGGTGACAATGGCCGGCCGGCAGAGCGGATCGGCCTTCTTCTCATAGGCGTAGGCGTTCGGCAGCGCGGTGTAGCTCGTACCGTCGCCGGCGACGGCGCGATCAACCGACGTGGCGCCCGCCGACAGCCGGAACAGCTTGGCGGCAACGCCGGGGTTCTGGGCCTCGCACAGGGCCTCCTGCGCGCTGAAATCCGCTCGTGAGCGGGCATGGCCGAGCGGAGCATGGAAGCCGTCGCAAAGCCGCACGCAGATCGTGCGTCCTGCTCCGCCGGTCCAGGCAATGCTCTCCTGATTGCGAGGCGTAGCCAGCCGCACCCTCGCTCGGACCGGCTGGCCGAGACGAATATCGGCTCGCGTCGCGAGAGCCGGGCGGGCGAACCGGACGGGCGCCGGCGCGTAGGCCAAACCTGTCGTCGGGCGGCCAGCCCATCTGG
>JAEXUU010000821.1 GCA_023452965.1 Pseudomonadota bacterium
ACGATGAACAGCGGCGCGCGTGCGAAATCGAGGAACGCCTGCGACGCGGACACGAGCGCGTCCGGCATGCGGTCGCTCTGCCAGATCACCGAGCCCGGCACCGCGAGCACGACGAGCGCGGCGAAAGCGATCCACGCGGCGATCCTGCCGCGGCGTGAAAACTCGGGACGGTGGAGCACGGCGAGCACCACTGCGCCGACCATGCCCATCGCGCCGCCTTCGGTCGGCGTCGCGAGACCGAGGAAGATGGTGCCGAGCACGAGGAAGATCAGCGCACCGGAGGGGACGATGCCGCGAATGCACTTCAGCGCCAGCGGCCAGCCCGACAGGACACGCGCCTCCGGCGGCAGCGCCGGCACCTGCTCCGGCTTGAGGATGCTGAGGATCATCACCCAGATGCAGAACAGCGCGACCTGAACGATGCTGGGGCCGATCGCGCCGGCATACATGTCGCCGACCGACTTGCCCATCACGTCGGCGAGGACGATCAACACGAGCGAGGGCGGGATCAGCTGGGTGATCGTGCCGGAGGCGGCGATCACGCCCGTGGCATGCCGCATGTTATAGCCATAGCGCATCATCACCGGCAGCGAGATCACGCCCATGGCGATGACCGAGGCCGCGACCGTGCCGGTGATCGCGCCGAGGATCGCGCCGACGAAGATCACCGCATAGGACAGCCCGCCGCGGACGCTGCCGAAGAGCTGGCCGATCGAGTCGAGCAGGTCCTCGGCGAGGCCGCAGCGCTCCAGCACCGCGCCCATGAAGGTGAAGAACGGGATCGAGAGCAGCAGATCGTTGGAGATGATCGAGTAGAGCTGGAAGGTCAGGTTGCCCATATAGGTGTGGCTGATCACACCCATCTCGATGGCGACGAAGCCGAAGAACAGGCCGACCGCCGCGAGCGAGAACGCCGCCGGGTAGCCGATCAGCAGGAACAGCACCAGGCCCGCGAACATCATCGGGCCGAGATTCGCGCGGATCACGTCCATCATTGCAGCGGCTTCTCGTAAGCGTATTCGTGTTGATAGAAGCCGCGCAGCGCCGCCGCGCGTTTGATCATCTCGGAGAAGCCCTGGAGCAGGATCAGGGCGACGCCGACCGGCAGGAGCAGGATGACGGGCCAGCGGATCAGGCCGCCGGCATTGCTGGAGCTCTCGTTCAGCGTCCAGGCCTGCACGAACCAGGGCCAGGTGAACCAGATCATCACCAGGCACATCGGCGTCAGGAAGATCGCGCCGCCGAGCAGGTCGATCCAGTGGCGGGCGCGGTCCGAGATCGCGCCATAGATCAGGTCGACGCGGACATGCTCGTTGACCTTGAGGGTGTAGGCGGCGCCGAGCAGCACCATGCCCGCGAACATGTACCACTGCAGCTCGAGCCAGGCGTTCGAGCTGTAGGAGATGAGATAGCGCACGGTCGCATTGATCGCGCTGACCAGGCAGGCGAGCAGGACGAGCCAGCTCGCGATCACGCCGAGCCACTCGCCGAGCTTGTCGATGGCGCGGGAAAGCGGCAGCAGCTGCCGGCAGAACAGCCAGGCTATCGCGACGAGTGAAGCCATGCCGCCGATCGAGGCGAGCGCCAGCCAGATCTTGAACATGAACGCTCCCTGCCGCGGCCCTGCGCGGCTCTTTCGCCACGCGGACTTCGTCGGGAGCTAGCAGCTATGCGCTTAGCCGTTCCATGGCGCGTAGGAGGCTAGGGCATAGCCATCGCATAGCCGGCTGCGTCGAACTGCTCCTGCGTGCGCAGCCGGTAGCCGACAGCCAGTTCCGTCACGACATAGATCGGGCGGGCAGGGTCGGGCTCGATCCGGTTGCGGAGCTTCTTCATCAGGATGCGCAGATACTGCACGTCCTCGTCGGGATCGTGCGGCCAGAGCTCGCGCATCAGCTGGCGGTGGGTCAGGACCAGGCCGTGATGGGCGGCGAGCGCCCGCAGCAGCGCGAACTGCTTCGGCGACAGGGTCAGGACGACGCCGTCGCGGCTGACGATCCGCTGGGCGAGATCGAGCGTCAGCCCGCCGACGCGGAGGACGGGCGCCGGCGCGGTTCGCGTCGCCACCCGGCGCAGCACGACGCCGGCACGGGCGAGCAGCTCGGCCATGCCGAACGGCTTGACGATGTAGTCGTCCGCGCCGGCCTCGAGCAGCGCGACCTTCTCTGCCTCCGAACCGCGCACCGAAAGCACGATCACCGGCACCTTCGACCATGAACGTAGCTCGGCGAGCACGCTCGCCCCGTCGGCATCGGGCAGGCCGAGATCGAGCACCACGAGGTCCGGCGCCCGCATGACGGCGAGTTCGATGGCCTCGCGCGCCGTCTGGGCTTCAACGACCCTGAAGCCCCGCATCTCCAGCCCGGTGCGCAGGAAGCGGCGGATCTCCGGCTCGTCGTCGACGACGAGCGCCAGCAGCGGCGGGGTCGAACGCGTGGCTTCACTCATCATCGTCTCCGAGCGGCGGCGGATCGGCGGCGAGGGGCAGCGCGATCCGCATTGTCGTGCCCCGGTTCGGGCCGTCGCTCAAGGCCTCGATCGTTCCGCCATTGGCCTCGACGAAGACCTTGGCGATCGCGAGGCCGAGTCCGCTGCCCCCGGCGATGTCGGCGTGGCGCTCCCCGCGATAGAAGCGCTCGAAGATCTGCTCCCGCTCGCCTGCATCCAGTCCGGGCCCCTGGTCGCGAACCGAGATGACGAGCTTCTCTGTCTCGACCGACGCCGAGATCGCGATGGCGGCCGCCGCCGGACCGAATTTGGCGGCATTGTCGAGGACGTTGATCAGCGCCTGTTCGACCAGGGCCGGGTCGATGCGCAGGAAGGGCAGGTCATCCGCGAAATGCCGTGCAATCCTGCGACCCCGCAGGTTTGCGGCGGCGCCTTCCATGGCGGCGTTGATGAGATCGGCGGCGTCGACCGTGTCGAGCCGCGGCTGCAGGGCGCCTGAGCGGATGCGAGTGACGTCGAGCAGGTTCTGGATGCGCAGGTCGAGGCGCCGGGCTTCGCTGCCGATCGCGCCTGCGAGACCG
>JAEXUU010000874.1 GCA_023452965.1 Pseudomonadota bacterium
TCTCATGACTGCCCGGCGGCCTTCGACTGGTGCTGCCTTGCGATCAGGTTGAGCGCGTTGAGCGTCACCTGCGCCGCGAGCAGCGCCGACATGCCGCCGACATCATGCGGCGGGCTGACCGTGTTGATGTTGACGCCCACCAGATTGAGCCCGGCGCAGGCCTCCAGCACCGCGAGCCCCTCGCGCGACGACGCCCCGCCCCAGGTCGGCGTGCAGACGCCTGGCGCGACCGAGGGGTCGAAGAAATCCATGTCGTAGGAGAGATAGACCGGCCGGTCGCCGATATGGGCGCGGACTTCGGCGAAGACCTTGGCGATGCCGCGCTCCAGCAATTCGGCGAGCGGAATCACGTTGTAGCCGAGGCTCCGCCCGTATTCGCCGACGCCGGGCAGCATCGTCGTGCCGCGCATGCCGATCTGGTAGGAGCGGGTGGCATCGACGAGCCCTTCCTCGGCGGCGCGCCCGAAGGCGGTCGCGGTATTGTAGCCCTCGATCGGGTAGGCGTCGGTATGGGCGTCGATATGGATGGTGACGAGATCGGGATAGACCCGGTGCAGCGCCCGCATCTCCGGCAGCGCGATCGCCCCGTCGCCGCCGAGCGTCACAGCGACGGCGCGCGTCTCGGCGATGGCGCCGACGGCCGCCTCGATCGCGACATAGGAGGCTTCGAGATCGCCGGGGCTGACCTTGGCATCGCCGACATCGACGACGCCGAGCGCCTCCAGCGGGTTGATGCCGTTGACGAAGTCGAAGGCGCGCAGCAGCAGCGACTGCTCCCGGATCGAGGACGGCCCGAGCCGCGAGCCGACGCGCTGCGGATGCGTGCCGCAATCGAAGGGCAGGCCGAGGACCACGGCCTTGGCGTCGCCGATCTCGGTGCGGTGCGGGACGCCCATGAAGGTCTGGGCGAGCGAAAACGGCGCCGTTGTCATCGATAGTCCTGTGTCTTGGTCGCAGAGGCGGGAACGGGCGGCGCGTTGCCGCCCGTCGGGATCGGGTTCAGGACGCGATCGCGTCCATGTAGCGGGCGAGGATCGTGGCGTAGTGCTGCGCATACCACTCGTTGTCGACGGCGACCTGGCGCGCGAAATTCTCCGGCGAGCCGCAGTCCAGCGCCTTCATCTCGGCCGGCACCAGCGCCGCGGCGGCGGGGTTCACCGGCCCGTTGCCGACGCGCTTGAACAGTTCGATCTGGCTCTTCGGGTCCTGTGCCGAGGCGATGAAATTCCAGGCGCCGGCCTTGGCCGGGTTGCCCTTCGGCACGATCCAGGCGCCGGGGAACAGGATGCCGTCCTCGAAGGTGAACTTGATGTGGTCGCCAACCTCCTTGGCGAGCAGCATCGAGCGCGTGTGCCAGAGATTGCCCATCACGACCTCCTGGTTGCGGAAGAGCTGCTGGCTTTCCGCGCCGGTGGTCCAGAAGATCGTGTGCGGCTTGATCTCCTTGATCTTGGCCAGCGCCCGGTCGACATCGATCGGGTAGATCTTGTCGCGGCTGACGCCGTCGGCGAGCAGCGCCGCCTCCAGCATGCCCTCGATATTGTTGCGCAGCGTGCGCTTGCCGGGGAATTCCTTGACGTTCCAGAAGTCCTTCCAGTTCTTCGGCGCCGGTCCCTTCAGGGCCTTGGCGTCATAGGTCAGGACGAAGGAATAGAGATAGGCGCCGACGCCCCAGTCCGAGCGATGCGCGGCGCGGACCTTGTCCTGCGCGACGATCGACCAGTCGACCTTCTCCAGCAGGTTCTGGCGGCCGAGCTCGATCGAGGCCGGCACGGTGCGGTCGCAGACGTCCCAAGTGACGGCGCCGCTCTCGACCATCGCCTTGATCTTGCCGGAGCTCGGCCCCGAGCCGTTGATCAGCGCCTTCGCTCCGGGATTGGCGGCGTTGAAGGGCTGGGCCCAGATCGCGTCATAGGCCGGCACGGCATCGCCGCCCCAGTTCACGACGACGATCTCGCTGCTTTGCGCATGGGCCGGCGTCAGCCGCAGGCCGGCCGGGATCGCCCCCAGCATGGCCAGCGCCTGCAGGAAGCGGCGGCGATGCACGCGCTTGCCTTCGGTCTCCCGGCGCAGGATCGCCAGGCAGTCGTCACGGAATTCCTGATGCTCTCTGGTCATGCTGGTCTCCCCTTTGTTGTCAGGCTTTTGCGGAGGCACTGCGCAGCGTCGAGATCGCGACGGCGGCGAAGGTCAGGACGATCATCACCGTGCCGAGCGCGGCGATGGCGGGGTCGATATTGTCGGCGAGCCCTTCCCAGATCCGGCGGGGCAGGGTGGTCACCGCCCGGCTGGTGACGAAGAGCGCGACGATGGTCTCGTCCCAGGAGGTGATGAAGGCGAAGGCCGCGCCGGCGACGATGCCGGCCTTGATCTGCGGCAGCACGACCCAGCCCATCGCCTGCCGCGGATTGGCGCCGAGGCTGCGCGCCGCCTGCTCCAGCCGTGGATCGACATTGGCCAGCGTGCCGGCGACGGTGAGAACGACGAAGGGCAGCCCCTTCATCGCGTGGATCAGGATCAGGCCGAGATAGGTGTCGAGCAGCCCGAGCGTGGCCCAGGCGCGGTAGAAGGCGACGGCATGCACGATCGGCGGCACGATGATCGGCGCCAGCAGCAGCAGGCGCAGGCGCTTTGCGAGCGGCGCGCCGAGACGCCAGGCCCCGACCGCGAAGGCGACGCCGAGCACGGTCGCCAGCACCGTCGCGCCGATACCGACGGCGAGGCTGTCGACGATGCTCTTCGTCCAGCGGCCATCGGTTACGAGGCTGTTGTAATGGCGAAACGAGATCGATCTCGTCGGCAGCGAGAGATAGCGCTCCGGCGTCAGCGAGATCGGGATGATGACGAGGATCGGCAGCAGCAGGAACGAGGCCGCGAGCCAGGCGACGATCCGGTTGAGCGAGGG
>JAEXUU010000218.1 GCA_023452965.1 Pseudomonadota bacterium
ATCACCGTTTCATCACCGGCCAGGGCCGCTATACCGACGACGTCAACCGGCCGGGCCAGGCCCATGCCTATTTCCTGCGCTCGCCGCATGCGCATGCGAAGATCAAGTCGATCGACACCAAGGCCGCCGCCGGCATGTCGGGCGTGCTCGGCATCTTCACCGGGGACGACCTCGCCACCGACAAAATCGGCGGTTTGATCTGCGGCTGGATGATCCACAACAAGGACGGCTCGCCGATGAAGGCCGGGCCGCATCCGGCCCTGGCGCAGGGCAAGGTCCGCTATGTCGGCGACCATGTCGCTGTCGTCGTCGCCGAGACGCTGGCGCAGGCGCGCGACGCGGCGGAGGCGATCGAAGTCGACTATGGCGTGCTGCCGGCGGTGGTCGAGACCGCGACGGCGGCGCAGGCGAAGACGCAGATCCATGCCGAGGCGCCGGGCAATACGGTGTTCAACTGGCATCTCGGCGACAAGGACGCGACCGAGAAGGCGTTCAAGGCTGCCAAGCATGTGACGAAGCTCGATCTCGTCAACAACCGGCTGGTCCCGAACGCGATGGAGCCGCGCGCCGCGGTCGGCGACTACGACCAGGGCGAGGGCGCCTTCACCCTCTACACCACCAGCCAGAATCCGCATGTCGCGCGGCTCGTGCTCTCGGCCTTCATCGGCATCGCGCCGGAGAACAAGCTCAGGGTGATCGCGCCCGATGTCGGCGGCGGCTTCGGTTCGAAGATCTTCATCTATGCCGAGGAGACGGTCTGCGTCTGGGCGGCGAAGAAGGTCGGCCGTCCGGTGAAATGGACCTCGGACCGCACCGAGGCCTTCCTCTCCGACGCGCATGGCCGCGACCATGTCACCCATGCCGAGCTCGCGACCGACGCCGAGGGCAAGATCCTCGGCATGCGGGTCAAGACGACCGCCAATCTCGGCGCCTATCTCTCGACCTTCTCCTCTTCGGTGCCGACCTATCTCTACGCGCCGCTGCTGTCGGGCCAGTACGACATCCCGGCGATCTATTGCGAAGTCGACGCGGTCTACACCAACACCGCCCCGGTCGATGCCTATCGCGGCGCCGGGCGGCCGGAGGCGACCTTCGTGGTCGAGCGCCTGATCGAGGTCACGGCGCGCCAGCTCGGCAAGGACCCGGCCAAGTTCCGGATGCAGAACTACATCAAGAAGTTCCCGCATCAGACGCCGGTGATCATGATGTACGACACCGGCAATTACGGCGCCTCGATGAAAAAGGCGCTGGAGATCATCGACTACAAGGGTTTCGCCAAGCGCAAGCGCGATTCCGGCCGCAACGGCAAGCTGCGCGGCATCGGCTTCTCCTCCTATATCGAGGCCTGCGGCATTGCCCCCTCTGCGGCGGTCGGCTCGCTCGGCGCAGGCGTCGGCCTATGGGAATCGGCGGAGGTCAGGGTCAATCCGATCGGCACGATCGAGGTGCTGACCGGCTCGCACAGCCATGGCCAGGGCCATGAGACGACCTTCGCCCAGCGCGGCTCCGACCGGCTCGGCGTGCCGCTCGAGAACGTCTCCATCGTCCACGGCGACACCGACAAGGTGCAGATGGGGATGGGCACCTATGGCTCGCGCTCCGGCGCGGTCGGCATGTCGGCGATCGCGAAGGCGCTCGACAAGGTGATCGCCAAGGGCAAGAAGGTCGCCGCCTATGTGCTGGAGGCCGACGAGGCCGATATCGACTTCAAGGACGGCAATTTCCTGGTCAAGGGTACCGACCGGAAGCTCGATTTCGGCTCCTGTGCGCTGCAGGCCTATGTCGCGCACAAGTTCAACGGCCAGGACCTCGAACCGGGGCTGAAGGAAGGGGCGTTCTACGACCCGACCAATTTCACCTTCCCGGCCGGCGTCCATATCTGCGAGCTCGAGATCGATCCCGACACCGGCGTGACCCGGATCGAGCGCTGGGCCGCGGTCGACGATTTCGGTAACGTCATCAACCCGATGATCGTCGAGGGCCAGGTCCATGGCGGCATCGCCCAGGGCGTCGGCCAGGCGCTGCTCGAAGGCGCCCGCTACAATGCCGACGGCCAGCTCGTGACCGCGAGCTTCATGGATTACTGCATGCCGCGGGCCGACGATTTGCCGTCCTTCCAGGTCGGCATGACGGTGACGCCGTGCCCGTCCAACCCGCTCGGCATCAAGGGCTGCGGCGAGGCCGGGGCGATCGCCTCGCCCCCGGCCGTGATCAACGCCATCACCGACGCGCTCGGCCATGAGGACATCGCCATGCCGGCGACGCCGCAGGCGGTCTGGCGCGCGGCGCAGAAGACGCTTTCCAGGATGGCTGCTGAATAATCTCGCGGTCATCCCGGACAAGCCGCGAAGCGGCGCCGGTCCGGGATCCGTTCCTGAACGGTTCAGGCATGGATCCCGGCTCTCCGCTTCGCTCCGGCCGGAATGACCATCGTGGATGTGATGAAGGGATCAGGTCCGATGTACGCTTTCACCTATCACCGCCCGACCAGCGCCCGGCAGGCCGCGGGCCTGCTTGCCAAGAAGGAAGACGCCAAGCTGCTCGCCGGCGGGCATACCCTGCTGCCGACGATGAAGCAGCGCCTGGCCTCGCCGGCGGCACTGGTCGATCTTTCTTCCTGCGCCGATCTCAAGGGCATCGCCCGCAAGGGGCGCAACATCGTCATCGGCGCGATGACGACGCATGCCGAGGTCGCCGCCTCGCCGGATGTCCAGGAGGCGATTCCCGCGCTCGCCTATCTCGCCAGCCATATCGGCGATCCGCATGTGCGCCATCGCGGCACGATCGGCGGCTCGGTCGCCAACAACGATCCGGCGGCCGATTATCCGGCGGCGCTACTGGCGCTCGGCGCCACGATCGTCACCAACCAGCGCAAGCTGACAGCCGCCGAGTTCTTCACCGGACTCTACGAGACGGCGCTGGAGGAGGGCGAGATCATCACCAAGGTCTCGTTCCCGCTTGCATCCAAGGCCGGCTACGCCAAGTTCCGCAACCCGGCCTCGCGCTATGCACTGGTCGGCGTCTTCGTCGCCAAGCGCGGCAGCGAGATCGCGGTCGCGGTCACCGGGGCGGGCGAGGGCGGCGTCTTCCGCTGGCCGGAGGCGGAGGCGGCGTTGAAGGCGCGCTTCACCGCGAAATCGCTCGACGGGCTGAAGCATCCCGCCAAGGGCATCAATGCCGACATGCATGCCGACGCCGAATACCGCGCTCATCTGATCGGCGTGATGGCGAAGCAGGCGGTGGCGCAGGCGACCGGGAAGGCGTGAGCGGGCCAGCCGCTCCCTTCTCCCCTTGCGGGAGAAGGTGGCCCGAAGGGCCGGATGAGGGGTCGCTCAGGTCTTGAGAGCTCTGGGGAATGCTACGCGGCACCTGTGGCCAGCGTCGCGCGACCCCTCACCCCAGCCCTCTCCCGCAGGGGGAGAGGGGGCAGGTCGCGGATCGTCTTTCGGGCAGCTTCCCTTCAATAAAAGAAGCGCTCCTCGGCGATCTTGCCGTTCTTCACCGTGTAAAGTCCGACCTCGTGCATCTTGCGGCGCTCGCCGCTCTCCTTGACGGTGACGGCGAAATAGAAGGTCACGGCGAACTGCTCGCCGTTGAGATACGGGCCTTCGGTGGTGAACTCGTGCAGTTCATGGCTGGCGATCCACCACTCGCCCTTCTGCCGGACCGCGTCCTTGCCGCGGCAGACTTCCATCGGGCCCGGCATGTTCTCGTAGCTGACGATGTCGTCGGCATTGTAGGCGCTCGCGGCCTGCTCGTGCCGGCCATCCTTGAGCAGGGCGACGAAGTCGGTGGCGAGTTCGGCTGTGCTGGTCATGGTCATGTCCTCCGCCCGCGATCCTGCAGAGCTTCGGGCCAGAAGCTGTCAGCAGAGTGACGTCGACCGAGGCGACAAGAGTCCGTTTCGAAACACCCTGACGCCTCATCCTGAGGAGCAGCCGTTGGGCTGCGTCTCGAAGGATGAACCAGCTGGTTCTGGCACCTCTTGGAGCATCCTTCGAGACGCCATTCCTGACGGAATGGCTC
>JAEXUU010000878.1 GCA_023452965.1 Pseudomonadota bacterium
CGCGCGCGGCGCCGCGGCCTCCTCGGAGGCGGCGGGCGTCGTGCTGCTGGTCGATGCGCGGGAGCCGCTGGCGAAGGCGCTCGCCTCGGCCCGGAGGACGCGCATGATCGCCCTGCAGAGCGTCTTCGTCGGGCTCGGGCTCTCCGTGCTCGGCATGCTGGTCGCGGCCCTGGGCTATCTCCCGCCGGTCCAGGGCGCGCTGTTCCAGGAGGCGATCGACATCGTCGTGATCCTCAACGCCCTGCGTGCTCTGCGCTAGGAGTTGGCGGGTTCGTCTCCGGCCAGAATGGCCAGCCGGACGCCCGCGCCTCAGGCCCTGATTGCGTCAAAACTCTCGGCGCTGGCGAGTTTCCAGGCCGAGGCATAGAACTCGCCGTCGACGCCCTTCTCGAGCAGGCTGCCCGGTTCGAGGAAGCGGTGGAGCTGCGAGAACAGCTTGATCTCGGTCGTGCTGGTGCGGCGCACCAGATGGTGCGGCCCGAGCTCCGAGGGGTGGCTGACGCCGGCGGCGGCGAGCATCTCGGCCAGCGCCTTCAGGGTGTTGCGGTGGAAGTTGTGCACGCGCTGCGCCTTGTCTGGCACGACGAGGGCGCGCTGGCGCAGCGCGTCCTGCGTCGCGACACCAGTCGGGCAGCGATTGGTATGGCAGCTCTGCGACTGGATGCAGCCGATGGCGAACATAAAGCCGCGCGCCGAATTGACCCAGTCGGCGCCGATGGCGAGGACGCTGGCCATATCGAAGGCGCTGACCACCTTGCCGCTGGCGCCGAGGCGGATACGGCTGCGCAGATTGGTGCCGACCAGCGTGTTGTGGACGAAGAGCAGGCCCTCGCGCAGCGGTACGCCGAGATGATCGGTGAACTCGACGGGCGCAGCACCGGTGCCGCCCTCGGCGCCGTCGACGACGATGAAGTCGGGCAGGATGCCGGTGGCGAGTATCGCCTTGACGATGCCCATGAACTCCCAGGGATGGCCGAGGCAGAGCTTGAAGCCGACCGGCTTGCCGCCGGACAGTTCGCGCAGCCTGGCGATGAACTGCATCATCTCGATCGGCGTCGAGAAGGCGCTGTGGCGCGCCGGCGAGACGCAGGTCACGCCCTCCGGCACGCCGCGGGTCAGGGCGATCTCGCGGCTGACCTTGTGAGCCGGCAGGATGCCGCCATGGCCGGGCTTGGCGCCCTGGCTGAGCTTGATCTCGACCATCTTGACCTGCGGATCGCGCGCCTGTGCGGCGAAGCGCTCGGGGTCGAAATGCCCGTCCGGCGTGCAGCAGCCGAAATAGCCGCTGCCGAGCTCCCAGATCAGGTCGCCGCCATTCTCGCGGTGATAGGGGCTGATGCTGCCCTCGCCGGTGTCATGGGCGAAATTGCCGGCCTTGGCGCCGCGATTCAACGAGCGGATCGCATTGGCGCTGAGCGAGCCGAAGCTCATCGCCGAGATGTTCAGCACCGAGCCGGAATAGGGCTGGCTGCATTGCGGCCCGCCGATCTCGATGCGGAAGCCCGCGGGATCGCCGACCGCCGCCGGGCGCATCGAATGGCCGATGAACTCGTAGCCGCCGGCATAGACGTCGACCATGGTGCCGAAGGGGCGGTCGCCATCCTCGTTCTTGGCGCGGGCATAGATCAGCGAGCGCTGGCTGCGCGAGAAGGGCAGCCGGTCATCGTCGCTTTCAAGCAGATATTGCCGAATCTCCGGGCGGATGCCTTCGACGAGGTAACGGATGTGCCCGAGGATCGGATAATTGCGCAGCACCGCATGCTGCGTCTGCAAGAGATCGTAGATTCCGATCGCCGACAGCAGGCCGGCGACCAGCGTCAGCGGCCAGAGCCAGGACCAGAGCGGCAGCATCAGGAGCGAGCCGAGCGCGACGGCGATGCAGCCGGCAAGCGCGGCGTAGCGATTGAACAGCGAAATGGGCAAGACGGCCGGACCTCGTAAAAGATGCATGCCCCTGGCGGGGCGCGGCCGAGCCTCGGACAAAATCGCGGGCGGGACAATGCCCAGGTGCCGGCGGCACGGCCGGCATCGGCCCTCCTTGCTGCGGGCGCGATGCGTCAGGCCGGGTAGACGAGGCGAAAACCCATATGGCTGGTGCTCGAATCCGGCGCCGAGCCGATGCGGGCGGCGATCCGGTAGCGATGGCAATAGGAGCGATGGCAGAGGAAGGAGCCGCCCTTCAGCACCTGCCGGCGCTCACTTGCCGCTTCGCGGTTGAGCTGCTGGGCAGCCCGCTTCAGCGAGCGGACGCGGAAGGGCTCGGCGCACCATTCCCAGACATTGCCGCACATATTGTGGAGCCCGTAGCCATTGGGCGGAAAGGACCGGGCCGGAGCCGTGCCACGATAGCCGTCCGCGGCGCTGTCGGCCTCCGGAAAGCTCCCCTGCCAGATATTGCAGGGGAAGGGCCCGCCATCGCCGGGCTCCTCGTCCCCCCAGGGATAGCGCGCGCCTTTCAGGCCGCCGCGGGCGGCGTGCTCCCATTCGGCCTCGCTCGGCAGGCGCCCACCCGCCCAGCCGGCGAAAGCCAGCGCGTCGCGATGCGAGATATGGACGACCGGATGGTCGAGGCGCTGCTCGATCGTCGATCCCGGCCCCGCCGGCTGGCGCCAGCTCGCCCCGTCGACGCGGCACCACCAGGGCGCGCCGTCCGGCCGCTGCAAGCCCGCTGCAGACCCGGCGACATCGTGCTCGAAGACGAAGGACCAGCCATACTCCTCGGCCTCGCTGACATAGCCGGTCGCGCCGACGAAGGCGGCGAAGCGGGCATTGGTCACCGCCGCCTCGTCCATCCGATAGGCCGGCAGCTCGACGAAGCGTCGCGGGCCCTCGCCGTCGAGCGGAAAGACCGGCTGGTCGGTGCCGATCTCGGCGCGCCCGGCCGGGATCGCGACCGTGACCGTCGCGTCGTGGCCCGCGCCGGATGCGCTCTGAGGCATGC
>JAEXUU010000884.1 GCA_023452965.1 Pseudomonadota bacterium
CAGCTGCTCAGCCCCGAGGAGGACGAGGCAATCCTGCGGGATGCCGGGTTCTCGCAGGTCAGCCTGTTCTACACGGGCTTCAGCTTCCGCGGCTGGGTCGGCTACGCCTGATCCTCAGGGGTAGGGAACGCTTCCGGCGCGGGCTGCCAGAGCTCGATCGGATTGCCCTCGGGATCATGGATACGGCAGAAGCGGCCGACCTCTGAATCCCATTCCGGGCGGGTTTCCACGGCGATGCCGGCGGCCTCGAGCGAAGCCATCATCGCGTCGAGATCGTCGACGCGGAAGTTCACCATCCATTGCTGCTCGGGCCGGCCGAAATAGTCGGTCGTCGCGGCGAAGGGGCCGAAAATGGTCGGCCCGGCATCCTGGCTCCAGACCGCCTTGGCGAGATCGTCGATGCCGAGATGGCGTTCGTACCAAGCCGCGAGCATCTGCGGGTCACCGGCGCGGAAGAAAAGACCGCCAATGCCGGTGACGCGCGCCATGGCTCAGTTGCCGCCGGTCGGGTCGCGGCCGCCGCCGGCGGGATTGGTCGGGAAGAAGCGCTGCGTCGGGGCGCGCGGCTGCACCGGCACGCCCTGCGGCGGCGCGACGTCGATGCGCTGCCCGGCGGGCGGCGGGGGCGTCTCGCGAGCCGGGCGCACCGGGCGCTCGGGGCGCTGGCCGGCTGTCGGCGGCGGGGTCGGCTCCGGCTCCTTCGGATCGACCACCAGCTCGGTGCCGCCTTTGCAGTCGGTCAGCCAGACGTCGTAAATCGCGTGCTCGACGCCGTGCAGGCCGGGGCTCGCCGCATACATCCAGCCGGTGAAGATGCGCCGGTACTCGTTGTTGAAGGTGACTTCGTCGACCTCGGTGAAGCTCGTGGTCTGCGGCGCTTCGGTCGGCGGGCGCGTCCAGCAGACACGCGGCGTCAGCTGCAGCGCGCCGAACTGCACGGTCTCGTCGATCGCGACCTCGAAAGAGATGATGCGGCCGGTGATCTTGTCGAGGCCGGCGAAGACCGCGACCGGATTGCGGATGCGATCGGCCTTGGCCGGCGCGGCCAGCGCGAGCGCGGCGCCGGAGAGAGCGGCAAGGGCGAGGACTCTGCGGAGCGAGGGCATGCTGGCTTGTGATTCTCTTCCAGCGCGGCGCGGCCGCGTCGGCGCGGACGTAGCACGGCAATCGCAGCGGAAAAAGGGCGGAGGACGGAGAGGGCCGTTGCCGGTGCGTGGCTGCAATGCTCTTGCGATCCATTCGCAACTGTTTATCCTGCGAATAGATCGCAATTGCAGATTGGACGGCAATGGACGCACGGGTCGACAGGCCGCAGCCCGGCTGGCGCAGCGAGCGGGGCGAAGCCTCCCTCTCAGACGTCCACCGCTCGATCGCGGTGCGCCAGACCGGCCCCGGCTGGCGGCGCGCCGCCGCCTTCGTCGGGCCGGGCTATCTCGTCGCCGTCGGCTACATGGATCCCGGCAACTGGGCGACCTCGCTCGCGGGCGGCTCGAAGTTCGGCTACACGCTCCTCGTCGTCGCGCTGGTCTCCAATATCATGGCGATCGTGCTGCAATCGCTGTGCGCCCGCCTTGCCATCGCCTCCGGCCGCGACCTCGCCCAGGCCTGCCGCGCCGCCTATCCGAAGCCGGTTTCCTTCGTCCTGTGGCTCCTGGCCGAGGTCGCGATCATCGCCACCGACATCGCCGAGGTGATCGGCACGGCGATCGGGCTCAACCTGATCTTCGGCATTCCGCTCGAGCTCGGCGTCATCATCACGGCGCTCGACGTCTTCCTGATCCTCTATCTGCAGAAGCTCGGATTCCGCTGGGTCGAGGCTCTGGTGATCACGCTGCTCGGCGTGATCGCGCTGTGCTTTGCGATCCAGATCGCGCTCGCCGATCCCGATTGGGGACAGGTGGTTCGCGGTTTCGCGCCGACGACCGAGATCGTCCGCAATCCGGAGATGCTCTACCTCGCGCTCGGCATCCTCGGCGCGACGGTGATGCCGCATAATCTCTACCTGCATTCGGGCATCGTGCAGACCCGCGCCTATGGCAAGAGCCTGCCGGAAAGGCGCCAGGCGCTGAAATACGCGACCGTGGATTCGACGGTGGCGCTGATGTTCGCGCTGACCATCAACGCCTCGATCCTGATCCTCGCGGCCGCGACCTTCCACAAGACCGGGCAGACCGGCGTCGCCGAGCTAGGGGACGCCCACAAGCTGCTCGGCCCGGCTCGGGCTGGCGATCGCCCCGACCCTGTTCGGCATCGCGCTGCTCTGCTGCGGCATCAACTCGACGGTGACGGCGACGCTCGCAGGGCAGATCGTGATGGAGGGCTTCCTCAAGATCAGGCTGCCGCCCTGGCTGCGCCGGCTGATCACCCGCGGCATCGCCATCATCCCGGCGGCGGCGGTAACGATCTGGTACGGCGACAGCGGCACGGCGCAGCTGCTGATCCTGACCCAGGTCGTGCTCTCGCTGCAGCTCTCCTTCGCGGTCTTCCCGCTGGTGATGTTCACCGCGGACAGGACGAAGATGGGCGAACTCGTCGCGCCGCGCTGGCTTGTCGCCTTCGCCGTGCTGATCGCGCTCGTGATCGCGGCGCTGAACCTCAAGCTGCTGGTCGACTTCGCAGGCTGGACGGGCTGACGCGCGATTGCGGCCGACGGAGAGCGGTCCTAGCGGGCGGCACGCCGGGCGCGGAAGCGGGCGACCTTGTCGCGGTTGCCGCACAGGCTCATCGTGCACCAGCGCCGGGTGTTGTTGCGGCCACGATCGTAGAAGACGAGCGTGCAGTCGTCGGCGGCGCAGCGCTTCAGCCGCGCCGGCTCGGCCTCGCAGACGAAGCGGGCGAGATCGAGCGCGATCAGCGCGGCCGGGCCGGCGGCGGCGTGATCCAGCGACAGTCCAAGCGTCGGTCCGTTCTCCCCAGGGCGCAGGGCGTAATGGCCGCTGATGCCGGCCAGCCTTTGGTTCACGGACGCCAGGACGGTGTCGGACAGGGCTTCGCCCCGCTGGAGATCGTCGAAGACCGGCCGCAGCTCCGCGCGCAGGGCGCGCAGATCGGTCAAGGCTTCGTTTCCATCACCGGCAGCATCGCCCAGCCCGGCCGCGGTCAGCCAGGCGCGCGCGCGCTCCGATCCGTCGAGCAGTTCCTTGGGCCCGGCTTCGCCGGCCGGCGTGGTGTTCAGCAGATCGAGCCAGGTCGCACCGCCGACGAAGGGGAAACCGTCGCGGAACTCGCTGGAAGCGTCCGTCGTGAGCGCCATTTCGGATCCCGCAAGCCTGTGTCGATTGTAACCGCTAACTTATCTATTGACAGGTTTCAAATCAAGAGACACCGTTGAATTATAGAAACAGAGGTTACTCGCTCCGTGAGTGACCCGCTCCCTCCGCCGCCTTGCTGCCACCCCCTTGTCGCAGGAGTT
>JAEXUU010000897.1 GCA_023452965.1 Pseudomonadota bacterium
GGCCTCGCCGGCCTGCGCGGCGGCCGCGCCGCTGCCCAGGCCCTTCACGGTGATCGTCTCGCCAGCGGCGACGTCGCGATCGGCCGCCCAGGTCCAGCGCGTTCCGCTGCCTTCGCCAAGTTCGGCACCGTCCTGCCTGATGTTGATGATGTCGCCCTGGAGGACGGGTTCGAGGACCCTGACAGTCACGCTGCCACCGGCATCAGGGCTGAAACCGATATAGCTGACCGAACCGACGGGGCGAGCCATGATGATATTCCTTGCGTCAAATGAGAAGCGGCGCCCGCGACAAGGCGGGGCGATGCCAGGTCGATCCGAGCCTCGGCGCGCGTTAATGACTTGGTAAGAATGACAGTGATTTTACGGTTTCTTAACCATGCGCGATTTTCGCTCGGGCAAGGCGGCTGCATTACTTGCCGGCTAGCAATTGAGCCTGTCGGGTATTCGGCGAAGCCTCGCGCCTCTGCGGGAGAGCTTCACCGCACTGTCACATCCCACCCCTATCGCTTCGCGCCGCCCATGCCGGGAGCCCGCCTCGTCGCCGGGATCCCGGAAAGCCAAGGCGCGTGAATGCTCGCCCCGGAAGCGGCCGGGGAGCCCGCTCGCGCGCTCGTCCAGTATCGTTACGCGTTCCGGGGAAACCGCCCTTGCTCCCAAGATCTCAGAAGAACGCGGCCAGCGAAGCGCTGGCCTCATGCCGTTCGGCTTTCCTCGCAGTGGCCCTGTTCTCGGCGATCGTGAACGTGCTGATGCTGACGGGCTCGATCTATATGCTGCAGGTCTATGACCGCGTGCTGCCGTCGCGGAGCATCCCGACGCTGGTCGCGCTCTCGATCATCGTGGCGGCGCTCTATATCCTGCTCGGCGTGTTCGACTGGCTGCGCCAGCGCATCCTCACCCGCATCGGCGCGGAGCTCGACCGCAAGCTCGGCGGCCCGGTGCTGGCCGCGATCGTCCAGGGCCAGGTGCGCGGCGCCCCCACCGGCACCCAGCCCTCGCGCGATCTCGACAGCGTCCGCAGCTTTCTCTCGGGCCTCGGTCCGACGGCGCTGTTCGATCTGCCCTGGATGCCGCTCTACGGCGCGCTCTGCTTCATCCTGCACCCTTATCTCGGCTGGACGCTGGTCGCGGGCGGGGTGATCCTGATCGCCCTCGCGCTGCTGACCGAGTTCGCCTCGCGCCGGCCGAGCGCAGAACTCTCGCGTACCGCGGCCGAACGCGCGACGCTGATCGAGGCTTCGCGGCGCAACGCAGAGGCGGTGACGGCGCTCGGCATGGGCGGCCGGATGGGGCGCCTGTTCGAGCGGACCAACGACCGCCATGTCGCGGCGAACCTCGGCGCCGCCGACATCACCAACGGCCTCGGCGGCGTCTCGAAGGTGATCCGCTTCATGCTCCAGTCGGCGATGCTCGGGGTGGGCGCCTGGCTGGTGATGCACGACCAGGCCTCCTCGGGCGTGATGATCGCCGCATCGGTGCTCAGCAGCCGGGCGCTGGCGCCGATCGAGCTGGCGATCGGCAGCTGGCGTCCGTTCATCGGCGCGCGCCAGGCCTGGGGCCGGCTGCGCACTGTGCTGACCGAAGGACCCGCCGCCCCGTCGGTTGCGCCGGAGTCGCCGATGCGGAGCGTCGCGCTCGAACATCTCGCGGTGGCTCCTCCGGGCAGCGCGACGCTGACGGTGAAGGACATCGCCTTCACGCTCGAAGCCGGCCAGGGCCTCGCCGTGATCGGCCCTTCCGCCTCGGGCAAGTCGTCGCTGGCGCGCGCGCTCGTCGGCGTCTGGCCTGTGGCACGCGGCAGCCTGCGCCTCGATGGCGCGACGCTCGAACAATGGCCGGAGGAGCAGCGCGGCGCGATCATCGGCTACATGCCGCAGGACGTGCAGCTCTTCGCCGGAACCGTCGCCGAGAACATCGCGCGCTTCGACCCTGCAATGACCGACGAGGCGGTCCGCGGCGCCGCCAAGGCCGCCGGCGCCTACGAGCTGATCCTCGGACTGCCCAAGGGATTCGAAACCCCGATCGGCGAGGCCGGCGGGACGCTTTCGGGCGGGCAGCGCCAGCGCATCGCCCTGGCGCGGGCTCTCTACCGCGATCCCTTCCTCGTCGTCCTCGACGAGCCCAATGCAAGCCTCGATGCCGATGGCGACGCCGCCCTGACCGCCGCGATCGCCGGCGTGCGGGCCCGCGGCGGCATCGTCGTGGTCATCGCCCATCGCCCATCGGCGCTGGCGGGCATCGACCTCGTGCTGATCATGGCCGAGGGGCAGGCGCAGGCCTTCGGCCCGAAGGAGGAAGTCCTGCGCAAGAGCCTCGCGGCAAAGCCCGGCAGCGCCGCGGCGGTACATTCCAACCCCAGGATCGTGGTGGCGGCCGATGCGCGCGGTTAACGAGAACAAGGCTGGCGGCAGTCTCCCGCTCGCGGGCGCCGCCCCCGATGGCAAGCGGCCGAATCCGCGCCGCGACATCCGCCGCGCCACATTGCTCGGCGTCGCCACCGCCGCCGTGCTGTGCGGCACGGTCGGGCTCTGGGCCGCCACGGCGCCGCTCTCCGGGGCGGTGATCGCCTCCGGCAAGGTCGTGGTCGAGAGCAATGTCCGTCGCGTGCAGCATCCGGCCGGCGGCGTCGTCGCCGAAATCCGGGTCAAGGAGGGCGACCGCGTCAAGGCGGGCGACGTGCTCGTGCGTCTCGACGAGACCAATGCCCGCGCCAGCCTCACGCTGATCGAGATCGAGCTGCTGCGCTTCCAGGCCCGCAAGGCCCGGCTCGAGGCCGAGCGCGACGGCCTGCCCGAACTCGAACTGCCCGCCGCCCTGCGCGATCGCGGCGAGGACACCGCCGTGGCGCAGGCGGTGGCGGCCGAAACGCGGCTGTTCCGCACCCGGCGCGCCGCCGCCGACGTGCAGCGCTCGCAGTTCCGCGAGCGAATCGCGCAGTCGCACGAGGAGATCAAGGGCCTCGCCGCGCAGATCGAGGCGAGGCAGGTCCAGGCCAAGCTGATCGGGCAGGAACTCGACGGCGTGCAGAAGCTCTACGACCAGAGCCTGGTGGCGCTGTCGCGGCTGACGGCGCTGCAGCGCGAGGCCTCCCGCCTCGTCGGCGAGCGCGGCAGCCTGACCTCCGACACCGCAAGGGTGAAGGGACGCATTGCCGAAGTCGAGCTGCAGATCGTCCAGATCGACGAGGATCTGCGCCGCGAGGTCACGACGGAGCTGCGCGACGTCGACGGCAAGATCGCCGACCTCACCGAGCGCCGCGTCGCGGCGCGCGCCCAGCTCGACCGCATCGAGATGCGCGCGCCGCAGGACGGCGTCGTCCATCAGCAGGTCGTGCACACCATCGGCGGCGTGATCGGCCCCGCCGAGCAGATCATGCTGATCGTGCCGGAAGCCGACGGGCTCGTCGCCGAGGCGCGGGTCGAGCCGACGATGATCGACCGCCTGCATGTCGGCCAGCCCGCGATGCTGCGCTTCCCGGCCTTCGACAGCGCCACAACGCCGGATCTGAAGGGCCGGCTGATCCATGTCTCGGCCGATGCCAGCACCGACCAGCAGACCGGCGCCTCGTTCTATACGGTGCGCGTGGCGCTCGACCGGGCCGAGACGAACCGCCTCGACGGCAAGGTCCTGCTTCCGGGGATGCCGGTCGAGACCTTCATCCAGACCGGGACGCGCACCGCCTTCGCCTATCTGGCCAAGCCGTTCCAGGACCAGATCGCGCGCAGCTTCCGCCACTAGCCAGCGGAATTTCGTTGGAAACGCGCCGTTCAGGCCGCCTCGGGGCCTGAACGGCCGATCGCATCGGCCGGCTGGAACGCGTCGGCGGCACAGCGCAGGAAATCGGCGATCATCGGCGTGCGGCGCCTTTCGCCGAGGCAGACGACATATTCGTTGATGGCGATGCCGGCGTCCTGCAGCGGCAGATAGCGCAGGCGACTATCGTAGCCGAATTCGAGGTCGGCGATCGCGCCGAGACCGAAGCCGGCGGCGACGGTCTCGCGAACGCCGTCCCGCGTCGAAACCTCGATCACCTCGCCGAGGGTGACGCTATGGGCGCTGAGGTTCTGCTCGAACACCTCCCGCGTGCGGGAGCCGCGCTCGCGCAGCACGAAGGGCAACCCGTGCAGCTCCCGCACGGCGATGGCGCGACGCTGCGCCCAGGGATGGTCCTCCGGCATGCAGATGCCGACCTTCATGCTGGTCAAAGGTTGGACATGGAAGCGGCTGTCCTGCGGCATCTGCGCGGTAATGCCGACATCGGCCCGGTACTGGACGACCTGCTCGATCACGCTGTCGGAATTCTGCAGCTGGATCGAGAACATCAGCTTGGGCCGCCGCCGGCGCAGCGCGCTGAGGATCGGCAGGGAATGCACGGTGCCGTCCGAGGCAAGCCGCAGCCGGCCGCCCTCCGCCTTTCGGCTCTTGAGCATGCGCCCGGCTTCCGACAACGCGGAGAACAGGCGCGAGGTGACCTGGAAGAGCGCCTCGCCATCCTCGGTCAGCGTCGCGCCGCGTGGACCGCGCTCGAACAGCACGACACCAGAGATCGCTTCGAGCTGGCGGACCTGCCCCGACAAGGTCGACTGGCTGACCGACATCTCGCGCGCGGCCTGGGAGTAGCCGCCGGCGGTCGCGACGAAATGGAAAGCCCGAAGCTGCGTGACCGATGCCATGCTCTCAACTCACGCCGTTGGGCCCGGACCTCTAGCGGCGCCGCAATGCGGATTTGTGACAGCGTGCCGGGGCTGCCGCGAAAGACTAGGTAAGTAGAGTCTCGCCACCAGCTTTGCCGGCGCAGCAGCCGTCAATAATTCGATGTGGGGTATCGCAACTTTCGATAACCTGGGTCGGTTCGATTTCAACGATCCGTCACATCGGGTTCCTACCGGTCTTAACTGCAATTTCACCACGTTCGGAAGCGCGGCGACCGAACGTGCCGATGTTCAGACCGTAGCAGAGGCAAACCTCATGACGACGATCAGCAACTCCGTTCTCGACTATATCGCCAAGCGTGGCGCCGAAGACCGTGTCATCGACCTCGGCACCGTGTTCGCCGGCACCGGGCTGACCTATTCGGTCACCAGCAGCGACCCGAGCATCGCAGACGTCGCGATCGAGGACGGCAAGCTCGTCATCGATTACACCGACGCGCTCGGCTACACCGATCTCGCGATCACCGCGACCGACGCCAGCGGCCATAGCGTCACCGACAATGTCCGCGTCCGCGTCGCCGGCGAAAACGCCTATACGATCGCCGTCCTGCCCGACACGCAGGACTACACCAACGCGGCGCGCGTCGGCATCTTCAAGAACATGACCAACTGGCTGGTGGAGAACAAGGACAGCCTCGGGCTGCAGTTCGTCATCCATGTCGGCGACATCACCACCAACAACAACGACGCCAGCCACTGGCCCTTCGCCGAGGAGGCCCTGCGTATCCTCGACGGCAAGATCCCCTATTCGCTGCTGCCCGGGAACCACGACCAGAACACCGGCAACGCGGCCAACCACTCGACCAATCCGCTCGACATCCGCTTCTCCCCCGAGAAGCAGGCGGCGACCAATCCCGGCACCTTCGGCGGCGTCTACGACATGGAGCCGAACCGCAGCGCCAACAACTACCAAACCTTCGCCGCGCCCGACGGCACGAAATGGCTGGTGCTCAGCCTCGAATTCGGACCGCGCGACGACGTGCTGCGCTGGGCCGGCGAGGTCATCGAGGGCCATCTCGACCACCGCGTCATCCTGGCCAACCACTCCTACATGAACTGGGCCGGGCGCCACGACGCCACCGGCGCGCCGCTCTATGACGAGGGCACCGGCTATGATTACGGGATCGGCAACAGTGTGCATGGCGCCAATGACGGCGAGACCATGTATCGCGAGCTGATCCAGAAATACCCTAACGTCACCTTCACCTTCTCGGGCCACATCTTCGGCGACGGCGCCGAGACCCTGGTGAGCTACGACCACTTCGGCAACCCGGT
>JAEXUU010000008.1 GCA_023452965.1 Pseudomonadota bacterium
TCGGCGGCGATGTTGTCAGTGAAGAAATAGGTGATGTCGAGTTCCGGCACGACGGAGTTGCTGACGCCGACCTTTTCGCCGTCGAGCGCGCTGCCGTTGAGATAGAGCGTGCCCTTGTCGTCAGGCAGGACGGCGAGCGCGCGGCCACGGATCATCCACGGGCCGGGCTCGCTTGCCAGTGGCATTTCCGGTGCCGCGACCGCGCCCGGCTCGGAGAGATCTGCCGCCGTCGCGAGCGCGAGCGGTGCCGCAAGCGCGGCGAAAAGGACGGCAGATGGCAGAATGGCGCGAGTAGGCATGAAGAAGTTGAACATCGCCGGTCAGGGCGTTCGGCGGCAGGGATTCTGCGGCCGACGGCACTATGCTCAACAGGGCCTCCCAGCGGTTGTCCTGGATCAATGCAGGCGCGAATCATCAAGCCCTTGGGGATAAAGGTGGATTCGGCCAAAGACGCGATATCCGCGCCAATCCCTTGTCAGGCGGGCATGCGCGGAATGCTGGCAAGCAGACGCTGCGTATAGGGATGCTTCGGCGCGGCCAAAATGTCGCGGGTCTTGCCGCTTTCGACCACCTTGCCACGCTCCAGAATGACCATCTCCTCGCAGAGGGCCGCGACGACGCCGAGATCGTGGGAGACGAAAACCAGCGTCAACTTCTCGGCGAGCGTCTTGAACAGCTCGACGATGCGGATGCGGGTGGAAAGGTCGAGCGCGCTGACCGCCTCGTCGGCAAGCACGATCTGCGGGCGGGCGACGATGGCGCGGGCAATGGCGATGCGCTGGCGCTGGCCGCCGGAAAACTCGTGCGGATAGCGGCGGAGTGCATCGGCAGGTAGTCCGACCGCTTCGAGTGCCGCGGTGACCGCCTGCGTCCGGTCGCCCGGGATCCGCAGCGCCCTTAGCGGCTCGCCGATGATGTCGATCACGCGCTGGCGCGGGTCGAGGGACGAGTACGGATCCTGGAAAACCGGCTGTACCGAACGGCGATAGCGCTGCATGAAGGCGCTGCTACCGGTATCGAGGGTTTCCTCGCCGAAACGAATGGTGCCGCTCGTCGGGCGAATGAGCCCGAGCATCAGTCGCAGCAGCGTCGTCTTGCCCGATCCGGATTCGCCGACCAGACCGACGCTCACCCCCGATCGCACGGAAAGCGAGACGTTGTCGAGCGTGGTCTGCTGGCGGGAGTAGCCGAAGCTGACGTTTTGAAGATCGAGCATCATGATCCGGTTGCTCCGAGCGCTTCGTCGAACAGGCGGGCGGCCTCGACCAGGGTCTTGGTATAGTCGTGCTGCGGTGTGCCGAAGACCGAGCCGACCAAGCCCTCTTCGACGGCGATGCCGTTCTTCAGTACGATGACGCGCTCGACCACCTGGGAGACGACCGGCAGGTCGTGGCTGATGAACAGAAGCGCCATGCCGGTCTCGCGCACCAGCCGGTCAAGCAGTTTCAGGATCTCGGCCTGCGTCGTGACGTCGAGCGCCGTCGTCGGCTCGTCGGCAATCAGCAGCTTCGGGCGGCAGGCGAGCGCCATGGCGATGGCCACGCGCTGGCGCTGGCCACCGGACACTTCGTGCGGGTAGGAATTGATGATGCGATCCGGCTGAGGCAATGCCACCTTGTCGATCAGATCGCGGACTTCGCGTTGAACCGCTTCCTTCGTTGCCTTGCCGCCGTCTCGTTCCAGACGTCGGCGAACGGGTTCGGCGATCTGCCGGCCGATCTTCATCAGGGGGTCGAGCGCGGTTAGCGGCTCCTGGAAGACGACCGCTGCGGCGACGCCGCGCAGCCGGTTCATCACCCGGTCGGTGGCGCCGACAACCTGTTGCCCGTCAAGCGTGATCGAACCGGTGACAGTGATCGAAGGCGGCAGCAGGCCGGTCGCGGCCATTGCCGTCATCGACTTGCCGGAACCGGATTCACCGATCAGGCCGATGCGTTCACCGGAGCGAATGGCGAAAGAGAGGTCGGACACCAGCGGCTTGTCGCCGGCGCGGATGTCGAGACCCTGGATGTCGAGAAGCCGCGTCATCGCGATCTCCCCCGCGTCGGATCGGCGATATCGCGCAGGCCGTCGGCCAGAAGATTCATGCCGATGACGAGGGCAACGAGGGCGATGCCCGGTGCGATCGCGCCGATCGGCGCCGTATAGACGGTCCCCTGTGCTTCCTGCAGCAGCCGTCCCCAGGAGGCGTTTGGCGGCGGTGCGCCAAGGCCGAGATAGGAGAGCGACGCTTCGGCAATGACTGCAAGGCCGAACTGCAGGGCGAAATTGACCGACAGTGTCGGCCAGATGTTAGGCAGCACGTGGCGGAAGACGACGCCGGCCCAGGAGGTTCCCGATGTGCGCGAGGCGACGATGTAGTCCTGCCTAAGCACGCGCTTGGCGAGGATGCGGGTCAGCCGAGCAACGATCGCCGAGATGGCAAGCCCGAGTGCCAGGATCGCCGTCCAGAGGCTGGCGCTGTCGCTTGCCGCCACCACCAGCATGGCGAGAAGCAGCGTCGGAAAGGCGATCAGGATATCGAGGGTCGCGGCCATGACGTCGTCGGCAAGCCGCGTGGCGAAGGCGGCGACAACGCCGAGGCTGACACCGATCGCAGCCCCGATCGCAACTGCACCGGTGCCGACCAGCAGAGCGGTACGGGCGCCGATCATCAACTGGGTAAGCAGGTCGCGGCCCAGGCGGTCGGTGCCGAGCCAGTGCAAAAGTGACGGCGCTTCCAGTCGTCCACCCGAGGCATTCAGCGGATCATAGGGCGTCCAGAAAAGCGTCAGCACCGCGACGGCGACGTTGAGGCCGACGAGGGCAAGGCCGACGGTAAGCGCCAGCGAGCGCCGACGCTTCGGCGCGGAAACGGCTGTGTCGACGGGGCTCATGCATTGCCTCCGACGGCGCGTTCGCGCAGACGCGGATCGATCAGCCTTTGGGTGAGATCAGCGGCAAAACCGATGAGCAGCACCAGCAGGGTGGAGATGAACAGCACGCCCTGAACGTTCGGATAGTCACGCTGCTCGATCGCAAGCAGCAGCATCGAGCCAAGGCCCGGCAGGGCAAAGACGCGTTCGACGACGACCGCGCCGAGCAATGTGGTTGCGAGCTCGATGCCGAGAATGGAGACGATCGGCACGGCGCCGTTGCGGATGCCGTGACGAATGAGCGCCTCGGGGAAGCTGGCGCCGAGGGCACGTGCGGTGCGCAAGTAGTCGCTGCCGAGGACATCCTGGGTCGCCGAGCGGACGTAGCGCAGCAGGGACGCGCCCATGACGAGGCCGATCGTCATGACGGGCAATGCAAGCGCATAGAGGACCTGTCCCTCGTTCTGCCAGCCGCGGCGGGGAAAGCCGCCGGAAGGGAACAGCCGGAAGTTGACGGCAAACACCGTGACCAGCAGGATGCCGACCCAGAAGACGGGGATGGCGATGCCGAGCTGCGAGATGGTCGAGATCAGTCCGCCATACCAGCGATCGGCCTTGACGGCCGAGAGGATGCCGAGCGGAACGGCAATCAGGATGGCGAGCACGAAGCCCATCAGCGCCAGCGGCACGGTGACCGTCAGCCGCGCGGCGATCTCCTCGATCACCGGCTTGCCGCTCACAAAAGAGGTCCCGAGATCGAAGCGGGCGAGGCT
>JAEXUU010000024.1 GCA_023452965.1 Pseudomonadota bacterium
CGAAGATCCACCTGAAGACGTTGCCGACCAAGGCGCCCTGGGTGATCCAGGGCCCGGGCGAGAATGCCGGCGTCATCGATATCGGCGAGGGCACGGCGATCGTCTTCAAGATGGAGAGCCACAACCACCCGTCCTTCATCGAGCCCTATCAGGGCGCGACCACCGGCGTCGGCGGCATCCTGCGCGACGTCTTCACCATGGGCGCGCGGCCGATCGCGGTGCTCGATGCGCTTCGTTTCGGTGACCCGAGCCATCCCAAGACGCGGCATCTGGTCTCCGGCGTCGTCGCCGGCATCGGCGGCTACGGCAATTCCTTCGGCGTGCCCAATGTCGGCGGCGCCACCGGCTTCCATCGCCGCTATGACGGCAACATCCTGGTCAACGCCATGGCGGTCGGCCTCGCCCGCGCCGACGAGATCTTCTACGCCAAGGCGTCCGGCGTCGGTAAGGCGATCGTCTATCTCGGCTCGAAGACCGGCCGCGACGGCATCCATGGCGCGACCATGGCCTCGGCCGCCGTCGCCGAGGGCGCCGAGGAAAAGCGCCCGACTGTGCAGGTCGGCGATCCCTTCGCCGAGAAGCTGCTGCTCGAGGCCTGCCTCGAGATCATGGCCGCCGGCCATGTCGACGCGATCCAGGACATGGGCGCCGCCGGCCTGACCTGCTCGGCCGTCGAGATGGGCGCCAAGGGCGATCTCGGCGTCGAGCTCGATCTCAACGCGGTGCCTTGCCGCGAGGCCCAGATGAGCGCCTATGAGATGATGCTCTCGGAGAGCCAGGAGCGCATGCTCATGGTGATCAAGCCCGGCCATGAGGAACCGGCCGAGGCGATCTTCCGCAAATGGGGGCTCGACTTCGCCGTGGTCGGCAAGACCACCGACACGCTGCGTTTCGTCGTCAAGCATGACGGCGAGACGATGGCCGATCTGCCGATCAAGGAACTCGGCGACGAGGCTCCCGAATACGACCGGCCCTGGGTCGAGACGCCGAAGCGCCCGGTCGTCGAGGCGGCGAGCGTGATCCAGCCGATGTCGAATGCCGAGGCCCTGCTCAAGCTGGTCGGCTCGCCCGATCTCTCGTCGAAGCGCTGGATCTGGGAGCAGTACGACACGCTGATCCTCGGCAATTCGGCGGTGACGCCGGGCGGTGACGCCGGCATCGTGCGCGTCGAGGACGGGCCGAAGGGCCTCGCCATGACCGCCGACGTGACGCCGCGCTATTGCGAGGCCGACCCGTTCGAGGGCGGCAAGCAGGCCGTCGCCGAAGCCTGGCGCAATCTGAGCGCAGTGGGCGCGACGCCGCTCGCCGTCACCGACAACCTCAACTTCGGCAACCCGGAGCGGCCCGAGGTGATGGGCCAGCTCGTCGGCTGCATCAAGGGCATCGGCGAGGCGTGCCGGGCGCTCGATTTCCCGGTCGTTTCCGGCAATGTCTCGCTCTACAACGAGACCAACGGCGTCTCGATCCTGCCGACCCCGACCATCGGTGGCGTCGGCGTCCTCGCTGACGTGACCAAGCACGCGACAGTCGCCTTCAAGGCCGAGGGCGAGGCGATCATCCTGGTCGGCGAGACCAAGGGCTGGCTCGGCCAGAGCGCCTATCTCGCGACGATCTGTGGCCGCGAGGAGGGCGCGCCGCCGCCGGTCGACCTCGCCGTCGAGCGCCGCAACGGCGATTTCGTGCGCTCCCTGATCACCGCTGGTCGCGTCAGTGCCTGCCACGATCTGTCGGATGGTGGTCTTGCTGTCGCGCTCGCCGAGATGGCGATGGCGAAGGGCATCGGTGCCAGCATTACGGCTCTGCCGGCCGGCCCGGCTCATGCCGTGCTGTTCGGCGAGGACCAGGGCCGTTACCTCGCGACGCTGCCGGCCGATGCCGCCGAGGCGGTCGTCGCCGAGGCGAAGGCGGCCGGCGTGCCGGCGCAGATCATCGGCAAGACGGGTGGCAGCGCGCTTGCCCTGCCGGGCGAGGCTGCGGTCTCGATCGCTGACCTGCGCAAGGCCCATGAGAGCTGGCTGCCGGACTACATGGCCGGCAAGGCCGCCTGAGGAGATCCGAGACATGGCGATGGACGCCCACGAAATCGAAAACATGATCAAGGCGGCGCTGCCGGATGCGGTGGTCGAGATCAAGGACCTCGCGGGCGATGGCGACCACTACGCCGCGACGGTCACTTCGGCCGCCTTCGAGGGCAAGAGCCGGGTGCAGCAGCACCAGATGGTCTATGCCGCGCTGCAAGGCCGCATGGGAGGCGTGCTGCATGCCCTTGCGCTGACGACGGCGGTTCCCCAGAATTAGAACGAATGCATCCAGCGGGCCTTGAACCCGCCCCAGGAGATCAGGACATGACCGACATCAATGCCCGCATCGACGCCGAGGTGAAGTCCAGCGACGTCGTGCTCTTCATGAAGGGCACGCCGCAATTCCCGATGTGCGGCTTCTCGGGCCAGGTCGCCCAGATCCTCGGCTATCTCGGCGTGCCCTATAAGGGCGTCAACGTGCTCGAGGATCAGGAGATCCGCGAAGGGATCAAGGCCTATTCGAACTGGCCGACGATCCCCCAGCTCTACGTCAAGGGCGAGTTCATCGGCGGCTGCGACATCACCCGCGAGATGTTCCAGGCCGGCGAATTGCAGCAGCTCTTCGAAGAGAAGGGCATTGCGGTGAAGCAGGCGAGCTGAGGCTCGCCGGTTTCTCAGCCC
>JAEXUU010000040.1 GCA_023452965.1 Pseudomonadota bacterium
CGGCTCTCCGCTTCGCTCCGGCCGGGATGACCTCGCCTTCTGGATTGACCGAGAGGATTGCCCATGACCCGCGCCCAGGCCGTCGCGCACGCCCAGGACTACTTCGATTCCGGCAGCCTCAAGCGCGACCTCTCGCGCCTCATCGCCATGCCGACCGAAAGCCAGAATCCCGAGCGCGCCCCGGTGCTCAGCGATTATCTCGAAACCGAGATGCGCCCGCTGCTCGAAGGCCTCGGCTTCACCTGCAAGACGCTGACCCATCCGCGCGCCAAAGGGCCCTTCCTCTTCGCCGAGCGCATCGAGGACCCGTCCCTGCCGACGATCTTCGGCTATGGCCATGGCGACGTCATCCGCGGCCTCGACGCTCAATGGAGCGAGGGCCTCTCGCCCTGGACCCTGACCGAGCGCGGCGATCGCTGGTACGGCCGCGGCGTGGTCGACAACAAGGGCCAGCACGTCATCAACATCAACGCCCTGCGCGCCGTTCTGGAGACCCGCGGCAAGCTCGGCTTCAACGCCAAGTACCTGATCGAGATGGGCGAGGAATGCGGCTCGCCGGGCCTGCGCGAGCTCTGCACCGAGCAGAAGGAGCTGTTCAAGTCCGACGTGCTGATCGGCTCCGACGGGCCACGCCTCAATGCCGAGCGGCCGACCGTATTCCTCGGCTCGCGCGGCGGTGTCACCTTCGATCTTTCGATCAATGCTCGCGACGGCGGCCACCATTCCGGCAACTGGGGCGGCATCCTCTCCGACCCGGCCATCCAGCTCGCCCACGCCATCGCCTCGATCGCCGGCCCGACCGGCCAGATCCGCATCCATGAATGGGTGCCGAAGGAGTTGCCGGAGCCGGTGCGCAAGGCCCTTGCCGATTGCGAGGTCGATGGCGGCCCTGACGGCCCGACCATCGATCCGAACTGGGGCGAGCCCGGCCTGTCGCCGGCCGAGCAGGTCTTCGGCTGGTGCTCCTTCGACGTGCTCGCGATGAAGTCCGGCGTGCCTGAGACCCCGGTCAACGCCGTGCCGCCGAGCGCCTGGGCCCGCTGCCAGCTGCGCTTCGTCGTCGGTATCGACCCGAACGAGGTGCTGCCGGCGCTGCGCCGCCACCTGAAGCGCCAGGGCCTCGACATGGTCGAGGTCACGCTCGCGCGCGACGAGATATTCAACGCGACGCGCCTCGACCCCGAGGATGCCTGGGTCCATTGGGCGCTCGCCTCGATCGCGAAGACGACCAACAAGAAGCCGGCGCTCCTGCCCAATCTCGGCGGCTCGCTGCCGAACGACATCTTCTCGGAGATCCTCGGCCTGCGCACGATCTGGGTGCCGCACTCCTATCCGGGCTGCTCGCAGCACGCCCCCGACGAGCACCTCCCGGTCGCGATCGCCCGCGAGGCGCTCGGCATGATGGCGGGGCTCTACTGGGACCTCGGCGACGGCAACACGCCGGCGCTCTGACCCGCTACCCCCTCACTCCTGCGGCTGGCGCGGATCGCGCGCCGGCGGCAGGTCGACAGGCGTCGCCGGCGGTGTTTCCGGCGGCGCATTGGGCGGCAGCTCCGGCGGCGGGTCGGTCGGAATGCCGACCGGCTCGGCATCGGGCGGCGTTTCGATCGGCGGCGCCGGCGGAACCTCACCCGGCGTCAGCGGCGGCAACTCTGGCGGCGGCATTGGCGGCATCGGATCGCCGCCGGGCTCGCCTGCGGCCTGATGAAACATCGTCATCTCGTACTCCCTTTGCCTGACGCAACGCGGTGCCGCCGCGAAAGTTCGGCGCAGGCGAGGCCCCGCGGAACAATGCCGCGGCTCGTCGCTTGGTTCGGCAACAGGCCAGCCAGGGAGAGCCGCCATGCCAGAGACCCCCAAGCCGCGCGAAAACCCGGCGCTGCTCGACGAGCGCATCGAGAGTGATGCCGTCCGCCCGGAAGACGCCTCGGTCCGTCCCGATCCCGATCTTGCGGGCCGCGACCGGCGCAAGGTCAGCGACGAGACCAGTGTCCACGATGCCGGCAGCGACGCCAACGACACGATCGACGGCCTGACCGAGCAGGAGGAAGCCGTCAGGCACGCCGCCGAGGACATTCCGACCGGTCAGGACCCGGCCGGGCCCACCGAGGCGACCCCGGTCTTCGACCGCGGCTCGGCGCCGCCGAAGGTCTGACACGCGGGTCATTCCCGGCCTGGCTTCCGAAGCGGCAGGCAAGCTAGGCTGAGGGATGAGCTTCGCGATCCGCCCGAGCCGTCACCTATGGTTGTGCCCGGCAGCCCTCGCCACGCTGACCTTCGGCACGATGCCAGCCGGAGCGCAGCCCTTCGCCCCGATCGCCTGCACCGGCCCCTTCGCGCGCAGTGCTAGCGCGGCGACGCTGATCCGGGCCTTCGGCAAGGACAATGTCCGCCGAGCGCGGATCGAGGCCGGCGAGGGCGAGAAGCAGCCGGGCGCCATCATCTTCCCGGGCGACAGCAAGCGGCGCATCGAGCTGATCTGGCAGGACGGCGCGAAACGTCGTCGTCCAGCAACGATCTATATCCGCGAAGGCTCTGGCCAATCGGTGGAGGGCCCGGACGGCATGCGCATCGCGATCGGCACGCCGCTCGCGGCGGTCGAAAAGGCCAATGGCGGACCCTTCACCATTCTCGGCTTCGGCTGGGATTATGCTGGCACCGCGACCGACTGGCGTGGCGGAAAGCTCGCCAAGGCAGGCGGCGGTTGCCGACTGCTCCTGCGTTTTCATGACACGCCCGGCGCTGACGGCGCGGCGCTCGATCGCGTTTCCGGCGACAGCGAGTTTTCCTCAGGCGATGCCGACATCAAGGCTGTGAAACCCGTCGTCGGCGAGATCCTGCTGTCCTGGACGGAGTAGCGGCGCCGATCTCAGGCGCCGACCTTGGCCAGAACGTCCGCCCGCAGGAAGCGTTCGATGAACAGCATGAACAGCACCGAGGGCACGAGCAGGATCAGCGCCGTGATCGAGGCGACCTGATAATTGCCGCCCATCGCCGCGTTGTAGAGCAGCAGCGGCATGGTGGTGACCTGCGGCACGCCGACGATGATGGTGCCGGTGAACTCGTCGAGCGATTCCAGGAAGACGAAGATGCCGCTGGCGATGATGCCGGGCGCCGCCAAAGGCAGCGTCACCGAGAAGAAGGTCTTGAGTGGTGAAGCCCCGATATTGCGCGCGGCGAGCTCGAGATCCTTGTCGACGGCGGCGAAGGCCGCTGCCGCGATCCAGACGGAATAGACGAGACCGTGCGCGGCATGG
>JAEXUU010000104.1 GCA_023452965.1 Pseudomonadota bacterium
GTTCTCGGGCAGACCGTGTTCGAGAACCTGGTCGAATACGATGTCGACGGCGTGCTGAAGCCGCAGCTCGCCAAGGCGCTGCCGGCGATCTCGGCCGACAAGAAGACTTATACGTTCGAGCTGCGCGACGACGTCACCTTCCACAACGGCAAGAAGATGACCGCGGAGGATGTGAAATACTCCTTCGACTACCTGCTCGACCCCGCCAACAAGGCGGCACGCCGCTCGCTCTTCACGCGCATTACCAAGGTCACGGTGCTGGACCCTCTCAAGGTTCAGTTCGAGCTCTCCGAGCCCTATGGCCCCTGGCTCTATTTCCTGACCAAGTACATGGGCATCTACCCGGCCGGCTCGCGCAAGGAGCATGGCGACGACTATTTCAAGTCGAAGCCGGCCGGGGTCGGCACCGGTTTCGGCGTCTTCGAGGAGTGGAAGCCGAACGACTATATCAGCTTCAAGAAGAACCCGAACTATTGGCGCAAGGGCCTGCCGCACTGGGACCGGCTCGTCGTCAAGATGATCCCGGAGGATGCGACCCGCGTCGCATATCTTCTCACCGGGCAGGTCGACCTGATCAGCGCTCCGCCGCCACGTGAATTCAACCGGCTGAAGACGATGCCGGGCGTCACCGGTGCCTCGCGCCCGACGCTCGGCGGCGCGCTGCTGATGTACACCAACAATCTGAAGGCGCCGTTCGACGATGTGAACTTCCGCAAGGCGGTGTCGGCCGCGATAGACCGCAAGACGATCGGCGAAAAAGTCTATTACGGGCTGCTCGACCCCTCGTCCGTGCCGGCGCCGGCGCGTGGCTGGTGGTTCAACGCCGAGGCCGACAAGGAGCTCGGCTTCGATCTCGACAAGGCCAAGGCGCTCCTGGCCAAGTCGAAATACGCTGCCGGAGCCGAATTCGACCTCAGCATCCAGGCCGAGCCCTATCTGCTCGACACCAAGGATGCGGCGATCTTCGTGCAGGCTCAGCTCGCCAAGATCGGTATCAAGGTCAATCTCAAGGTCTACGAGTTCTCGGTGCTGATCCAGCAGGCGATCCGCGGCGAGCATCAGGCGGCGCTGCAGGTCTTCATGTCGCCGGGCGAGCCGAGCTACATCATGCAGGTTTGCCTGACGCCGGAGCAGGTGCTGTCGAAGAGCACCGGCTACAACAATCCCGAGTTCAACCAGACGCTGGCGGCCGCCTTCGCCGAGACGGAAGAAGCCAAGCTCAAGGAGCTTTACGGCAAGCTGCAGTCGCTCGCCGCCCGCGACGCGCCGCTCGGCGTGCTCGGCTATGTCCATGCCTCCAATCTCTGGCGGCAGACACTCCAGGACGTGAAGGTCAACCAGGGTCTGACCATCGCGCCCGGCGAGATCAAGGTCTGAGCGAGCCCGCCATGCTTCGCCTCGTCGCAGGCCGCATCGTCTCCTCGATCGGCACGCTGCTCTTCGTCGGTCTCGCGCTCTTCGCGCTGACGCGCTCCGGTCCGGGCTCCCCGGCCCGGATCGTGCTCGGGGCCGACGCGACCGCCGAGCAGATCGCGCAGTTCGAGCAGTCGCACGGCCTCGACAGGCCCTTCCTGTCGCAGTACGCCGCCTGGCTTGGCGACGTCCTGCGCGGGGATTTCGGCAAGTCCTTCGTCACGGGCCGCGACGTCGCGACCGAGATCGTCAGCGCCCTGCCGGTGACGCTGTCTATCGTGCTCTTCGCTTTCCTGATCGCCCTCGTCTTCGGGCTCGGGATCGGCGTGCTGGCGGCGCTCAAGCCGGGCGGCGCCTTCGACCGGGTGAGCCGCTTCGCTTCTGTGCTCGGCCTGTCGATCCCGGCCTTCTGGCTCGGCATCGTGCTGATCCGCTTCCTCGCGGTCGATCTGCGCCTGCTGCCGCCGGGCGGCTATTTTCCGCTCTCGGCCGGGCTGTCGCTGCACCTGCAGAGCATCCTGATGCCCTCGCTCTCGCTCGCGGTCTACTACATCGCCGTGCTGGCAAGGATGACGCAGGCGAGCCTGCAGGAAACCTTGCGCGGCGACTATGTCCGCACTGCCCGCGCCATGGGCCTCTCCTCGCGCCAAGTCGTGTTCTACGCGCTGGTCAACGCGCTGCCGCCGGTGGTCAACCTCGCCGCGCTCTCCTTCGGCTACATGTTCGGCTGGGCGCTGATCATCGAGCAGGTCTTCAACATCCCCGGCCTGTCGCGCGCGCTGCTGAACGCGATCTCGCAGCGCGATTTCCTGCTGCTGCAGGGCATCGTCTTCCTGTTCACCGCGATCTTCGTCTTCGCCAATCTCGGCGCCGACCTGATCAACCGCGTGCTCGATCCGCGACAGAGGGCGGCGGCATGAGCGACCTGCGCAAAGCCCTCCGCGGCCTCGACTGGAGCGGCTGGCTCGGCGCCGTCATCGTCGGGCTGATCGTGCTCGCCGCGATCCTGGCGCCGCTGATCGCGCCTTATGACCCGCTCGCGCTCAACATCGAGGACAGGCTGGCCGCGCCGGGTGCAGAGCACTGGCTCGGCACCGATCAGGCCGGCCGCGACGTGCTCAGTCGCATCCTGTTCGGCGCGCGCGCCTCGCTCTCGGTCGGGATCGGCGCCGTGCTGATCGGCGCAGCGATCGGCGTCTCGGCCGGTGTGTTCGCGGCCTACAGAGGCGGGATCGGCGAGCAGATCGTGATGCGCATTGTCGACGGCGTCGCCTCGATCCCGCTGCTCGTCTGGGCGATCGCCATCGTCGGGATCCTCGGTGTCGGGCCGTTGCCGGTCGGGCCGCTGCTGCTGCCGAACGAGGTCAAGATCGTCGTCCTCGTCGGCTGCCTGTTCTCGCCGGTCTTCGCCCGCGTCACCTATGCGGTCGCCAGGCGCATCACCGGGGCCGATTATGTCCGCGCCCGCTTCCTGCAGGGCGCCTCGCACTGGCAGATCGTCATCGGCGACGTGCTGCCGAACTGCCTGTCGCCGATCATCGTGCAGGGCACGCTGCTGGTCGCGATCGGCATCGTCATCGAGGCCTCGATCAGCTTCGTCGGCCTCGGCGTGCAGCCGCCGCAGCCGAGCTGGGGCACCATGCTCTCCGATGCCCGCAGCGCGATCTATTCCGGTGAATGGTGGCTGCCGGTCTTCCCGGGGCTCGCCATCTCGCTGACCGTGATCGGCTTCAACCTGCTGGGCGATGCGGTGCGCGAGCTGTTCGATCCGCGCAGCGAAGCCAGGACGCTGGTCGCATGAGTCCGGCATTGCTCAGCGTCGAGGGCCTGCGCGTCGGATTCCGTTCGGCGGATGGCGGCGTGGTCGAGGCGGTGCGCGGCGTCGATTTTTCCGTCGCGCCGGGTGAGGCCGTCGGCATCGTCGGCGAATCCGGCTCTGGCAAGAGCCTCAGCATGCTCGCGGTGATGCGGCTGCTCGGCGGGCCGGCGCGCGCCACCGGCGGCCGCGTGGTCTTCGACGGCGAGGACCTGCTCGCCGCCGACGAGAAGCGCATGCGGGCGCTGCGCGGGCGCGACATCGCCATGGTGTTCCAGGATCCGCAGAGCTCGCTCAACCCGGCGCTGACCATCGGCCGCCAGATCACCGACGTGGTGCGGGCGCATCGCGACGTTTCGGCCACGGAGGCCAGGCGCATCGCGGCGGAGGCGCTGGAGCGCGTCGGCATCCGCGATGCCGGCAGGCGCCTCGCTTCCTATCCGCACGAATTCTCCGGCGGCATGCGCCAGCGCG
>JAEXUU010000145.1 GCA_023452965.1 Pseudomonadota bacterium
CCCCCGGCCCCGCGGGGGGGGGGGGGGGGGGGTCGAGCCCGGGCATGATACGAGGCTGGCGCTCAGTTCCGCCGCAGCAGGCGCTCGAGATAGTCGAGCTCTTCCAGCGGTCGCGAGGGATCGCCGAGGCGGCGGCGCAGCTCTTCCAGGATGCGCCGCGCCCGCTGCGTCGCGCTCTCGTCGGCACCGGGCACGCGGACCCGGCCATCGGCCCAGTCGCGCTGGCGCTGCGGCCGGCCGAGCGGATCGTCGCGGGTGCGCTGCTGAGGCGAAGGCCGTCCCGCCGGGCGCCCATCGGGCTCGCCATAGGCGTTCTCATTGCCCTCGCCCTCGCCGGGCTGGCCCTGCATCTGCTGGGCAAGGTTCTGGCCGCCCTTGCGCAGCGCGTCGAGCGCCCGTCCCTGAGCATCGACGGCATCGCCCTCCTGGCCCTGGCCGAGCTGCCCCTCGGCCTCGCGCATCGCGTCCTCGGCCTCGCCAAGCTCGCCCGGATCGGCGCCCATGCCGCGCATGCGCCGCTGCAGCTCCTGCAGGCGCTCGCGCAGGGCCTGCTGGCGCTGCGACAGGCCCTGCCCCTGGCCCTGGCCGCCCTCGGCGTTCTGGCCGTCCTCGCCCTCGCCATCCTCGCCTTGCTCGCCGGGTTGCTGCCCCGGCTGCTGGCCGCGTTGCCCGCGCTGGCCCTGCTGCCCTTGCTGGCGCTGGCCCTGCTGTCCGGGGCGGGCCTGCTGCTGGCCCGGCCGCTGCCCGCGCTGAGCCCGGTTCTGGCGCTGCTGATCCTGCTGATAGGTCTCGTCGCGCAATTGCTGCTGCTCGCGCGTCATCCTGTCGAGGTCGCCAAGCGCCTGGTTCATCTCGCGCTGGCGCTGGTCCTGCTGGCCGGGCCGCGCCGTCTTGAGGTTGTTGAGGAGGTTGTTGAGCTCCTCCATCAGGCGCTGCGCCTCGGCCATGTCGCCGCGCCTCGACAATTCCTCGATCCGGTCGAGCATGTTCTGCAGGTCGCGCGGCGTCACCGTGCGGAAGTTCTCCGGCAGCTGCGCCTGATTCTGCTCGCCATTCTGCTGTTGGCGCTGCATCTGCTGCGCGAGTTCGCGCATATAGCGATCCATCGCGCGCCGCATTTCCTCGGTGAGCTTCCTGATCTCCTCCTCGGAGGCGCCCCGCTCAAGCGCCTGCTGCAGGTTCTCCTGGGCGGCGCGCAGTGCCTTTTCGGCATCGGAGAGATCGCCATCCTCGAGCTGCAAGGCGAGGCCCCACATCAGATCGGCGACCTCGCGCAACTGGTCGTCGCTGCTGGCACGGCGCAGGCGCTCGCTGATCATCCGCATGGCGAGATAGACCCCGGTTTCCTTCATGAAGCGATCGGGCTCGATCATCAGCGCGTCCATGGCGAGCTGCACGCGCTTGCGCGTCTCGACATTCATCACCAGCCGGCGGCGCTCCTCGACCAGCGCCTTGGCCAGCGGCTTGCTGAAGACACGCTGCGGCAGCACCACTTCGAGCGTTTCGCTGCGTCCTTCCTGGCCGGCCTCGTCGCGCGCCAGCAGGCTCATATTGACCTTCGCGCCCGCCCAGGGATGGGCCGAGAAATCGACCGTGCTCTTCATCTCCTCCTCGCCGGAGGCGGAGGACGGCGCCGGCAGCGTCTGCTTCGGCGCCTCGACCAGCGAGCGACCGGCGGTCAGCGGTCCGGCCCGCGAGACGATCACCTCGACGGCGGAGACCCCGTAATCATCCTTGGCGCGGTAGCCGATGCCGAGCCCGCCCTGCACCCCGCTCACCGGCTTGGGAGCCTCCACGAAGGCGATCTCGGGCTTGGCGTCGATCACCGCGTGCAGGCTCAGCGTCTGCTCCGGGGCGCCGCTGCCGGTGATGCGCAGCGTGCCATCGCCGGCGAGGAGATAGCGCTTTTCGAGCACTGCGACGGCCGCCTCAGACGGCTTGCCGGCTCCCGCCGGTGCCGCCTTGTCGTCGGCCGGCAGCGCATCGAGCCGGCCGGTGGTGGCGACATCCATCGCGCTGCGGCCGGCGATGCGCACGACCACAGTCGACTTCTCGGGAACGTTGAAGCGCGGGCTGGCGAGCCGGGAGAAATCGATCAGGATCGGCGGCAGGCGCGTATAGGCCGGCGGGTCGATCCAGGCGTCGATCCGCACCGGTACCGTCGCCGCGGCCGGGCCGCGCCAGTCGAACACCGCCGAGAGCCGGGGCCAGACCTCATGTCCCGCGATGAAGAAGCCGGTGACGGCCGCAAGCAGTGGCACGGCGCGCAACGCCAACCGGTCACGCCCGGCCATCAGCGGCCGCGGCGCGCTCACCTTCAGCGCCGCCACATGCTCGCTCTGGCGTTGCAGGTGCAGCTTCCACAGCGCCTGCGAAACTGGATCGCGCCCGCCCACCGCGAGGCTGTCCTCGAGTGCGGTCGCCGGGCGATGGGCCCCCGCCATCGAGCGGTCGAGCCGCGCCAGCGCCTCGCGCCGGCTCGGCCAGCGGTCGCGGATGATCGGCCCGCAGCTCGCGACGAAGGCGGCGGCGAACAGCGCGGCACCGCCGGCCCGCCCCCACCAGGGCAGGTGCAGCCAGAGGCCGAACCATGAGAGTGCGAGGAAGAGCAGGACGACGGAAATCGGCGCCCAGAGCCGCGGCCAGAGCCGCTCCCAGGCCAGCGACAACCGCGAACCGGCCGCGAGGCGTTCGAGCCTCCGGCGGATCAACGCGACCGGGTCGAGCGCCGTGCGGCGCGGCTTATCATCCATTCCGACGCTCCGAGCCGCGCTTCGCGGCTCCATGCCTCTCAGATGACAGCAAGGCTAGCACGGGAATGTGGCATGACCAGCGCCGAAGCGCGGCATCGCACAGGCGCTCCGGGAATCGTGAAGCTGCGTCAGGAGAGCCAGGGCGGGGACCGATCGGTGCCGATCAGCTCCTCATAGCTCTGCCTTGGCCGCGTCACCGCGAACTGATCGCCCTTCACCAGCACCTCGGCGACCAGCAGGCGCTGGTTGTAGGTCGAGGACATGCTGGCGCCATAGGCTCCCGCGGTCATGAAGGCGATCAGGTCACCGGGCTTCTGCTGCGGCAGCTCGCGCCCGGTGGTGAAGGTGTCGCCTGATTCGCAGATCGGCCCGACCACGTCATAGGCGACCGCAGCGGTGCCCGGCGCCGGCTCGGCGACCGGCCAGATCTCGTGATAGGCCTCGTACATCGCCGGCCGCATCAGGTCGTTCATCGCCGCGTCGACGACGAGGAACTGCTTGGTCGGGCGCGGATTGAGGTGCAGCACCCTGGTCAGCAGGATGCCGGCATTGCCGACGATCAATCGGCCCGGCTCGAAGCCGAGCTCGACATCGAGCCCCGCCGTCAGCTTCCCGACCATGCCGGCATAGGCTTCGATCAGGCCGGGGCCATGATCGAAATCCCGCGGGACTTCATAGGGAATGCCGAGCCCGCCGCCGAGATCGAGCCGGTCGACCCGGTGCCCCTCCTCGCGCAGCGCCAGAACGAGGTCGCGCATCTTGGCATAGGCCGCCTCGAAGGCGCCGGTCTCGCGGATCTGGCTGCCGATATGCACCGCGAGCCCCATGATCCTGACGCCGGCCATGTTGGCCGCACGGGCATAGAGCCGGTGCACGTCCTCGAAGGAGACGCCGAACTTGTTGGCCGAGGAGCCCGTCGTGATCTTGGCGTGACCGCCGGCCCCGATATCGGGGTTGACGCGGAAGACCGCCTCCTGGCGCCGGCCGAGCCGCTCGCCGACACGAGACAGCAAGTCGAGCTCGCTCTCGCTCTCGATATTGACCTGGTAGATCCCGGCCTCGACTGCGAAGGCAAGCTCGCCCTCGCTCTTGCCGACGCCGGAGAAGACGATGCGCTCCGGCGGGAAGCCGGCCGCCAGCGCCTTGCGGATCTCGCCCTCGGAAACGGTATCCGCCCCTGCCCCCAGCGCCGCCAGCGTCTTCAGCACGCCGAGATTGCTGTTCGCCTTCATGGCGTAGAAGACATGCGGCTTCCGACCGGGCGTGATCGACGCCATGGCCTGCTCGTAGAGCCGGTAATGCCGCTCGATCGTCGCCGAGGAATAGACGTAGACGGGTGTCCCGACCTTCTCCGCGATCTCGCGCAGGTCGACATCCTCGGCGAAGAGCGCGCCGTCGCGATAGGCGAAGTGATGCATCGTCAGCTCAGAGCAGGGGGTCGAGCACGAAGGAGGATTCGGGAACCTGGATCACCTTGTTCGTCTTCGCCGGCTTGCCGAGCGGCGAGGCGTCCATGGTGGTCGGCGGTGTGTTCTCGACGGCGCCGATCTGCTTGTCCGGCAGGGCGATGGCGTTCTTGGCGTTCGGAGGCGGCTCGAGCGGGCCCTTGCGGCCGCAGGCTGAAAGCGCGAGTCCGAGCAGGCTGGCCAGCAGAACGGCACGGCCGAGTTTCAGGCGGGAATGCGGCACGAAAGAAAATCCTCGGACGGTGTTCGGACGGCAGTGTAGCGAATGGCGCCGCGGCTTGCGAGGCTCGTGGGGCGTCATTCTCGGGCGCAGCGAAGCACCGGCCCGAGAATCCCCTTCAAGTGAGGCTCAGGTCAAGCCCGGGCAGGACGGGCTCCGTCCTTCGCCAGCTGCTTCAGCCAGCGCTTGGCCTGGCGCTTCACATTGGCGGGAGCGGTGCCGCCATAGCTCACCCGGCTCTTCACCGACTGCTCGACGCCGAGCACCGCGAAGACCGCCTCGGTGATCGTCGGCTCGACCTCCTGCATCTCGGCGAGCGAGAGCTTCTCCAGCCCGACGCCCTTGGCCGAGGCGATGCCGACGAGGCGCCCGGTGACGTGGTGCGCGTCGCGGAACGGCATCTTCAGCACCCGCACCAGCCAGTCGGCGAGGTCGGTCGCGGTCGCGTAGCCGAGGCCCGCCGCCTTCTTCATCACCTTGAGGTCGGGCTGCATGTCGCGGACCATGCCGGCGGTCGCGGCAAGGCAGAGCGACAGGGTCTGCACCGCGTCGAACGTGCCTTCCTTGTCCTCCTGCATGTCCTTGGAATAGGTCAGCGGCAGGCCCTTCATCATGGTCAGCAGGCCCTGGAGCGAGCCGAAAATGCGCCCCGCCTTGCCGCGCACCAGCTCGGCGGCGTCCGGATTGCGCTTCTGCGGCATGATCGAGGAGCCGGTCGAGAACTTGTCGGAGAGCTTGACGAAGCCGAATTGCGGCGTCGCCCAGAGCACGATCTCCTCGGCGAAGCGCGACAGGTGCATCGCGCAGATCGAGGCGGCGGACAGGGTCTCCAGCACAAAATCGCGGTCCGAGACCGAATCGAGCGAATTCGCGGTCGGGCGCGCGAAGCCGAGCGCCTCCGCTGTCATATGCCGATCGATCGGGAAGGAGGTGCCGGCGAGCGCAGCAGCACCGAGCGGGCATTCGTTCATCCGCTCGCGGGCATCCTTGAGCCGGCTGCGGTCGCGGGCCAGCATCTCGACATAGGCGAGCAGGTGATGGCCGAAAGTGACCGGCTGCGCCGATTGCAGATGGGTGAAGCCCGGCATCACCGCACCCGCATACATCTCGGCCTTCTCGGCGAGGGCGAGCTGGAGATCGGCGACCTGCTCGTCGAGCTGGTCGAGCGCGTCGCGCACCCAAAGCCGCATATCGGTCGCGACCTGGTCGTTGCGCGAGCGGGCGGTGTGCAGGCGCCCGGCGGCAAGGCCGATCTGCTCGCGCAGATTGCCCTCGATGTTCATGTGGATGTCCTCGAGCGCGCGCGAGAACGTGAAGCGTCCGGCCTCGATCTCGGCCTCGATGCCCTTGAGTCCCTTGGCGATGACGTCCACGTCGTCCTGCGTCAGGATCCCGGTCGCGGCCAGCATGGCCGCATGCGCGAGCGAGCCCCTGATGTCCTGACGCCACAGGCGCTGGTCGAAATCGATGGAGGCGTTGATCTCCTCCATGATGGCGTCTGGACCTGTGGCGAAACGCCCACCCCACATGCGGTTGCTCACGGCGATCTTTCCTGCTCTTGAGGACGCACGATGACGTCTCGTTCGAAAATGGCGGTGGCCCTCGGCGCGCTGGTTCTGGTCGCGCTCGGCGGCGTGGCCGCCTTCTACTCCGGGCAGGGCGGAGCCGGCAATTCCACTTGCAGCGCCGCGACGACGAAGCTCGCGCAGCTGCGGCCGCTGGTGAAGGGCGAAGTCGCCGGCATCCAGGTGCCGCAACGGTCGGCGCCGGTGCCGGACCTCGCCTTCAACGGCCCCGATGGCAAGCCGACGAGCCTCTCGGCCATGCGCGGGCGCACCGTGCTGGTCAATCTCTGGGCGACCTGGTGCCCGCCCTGCCTGCTCGAGATGCCGGCGCTGGCGAAGCTCCAGAAGACGCTCGGCGGCCCGGATTTCGAGGTCGTCACCGTCAACATCGACACCCGCAACCTCGACAAGCCCAAGGAGTGGCTGGCGAAGAAGGACGTTGTCGGCCTCAGCTACTATGCCGACCCCGAGGCCAAGGTCTTCCAGGACTTGCGCGCCGCCAAGAAGGCGGAGGGAATGCCGGTGAGCCTGCTGGTCGATCCGCAGGGGTGCGAGCTCGCGACATTGCAGGGGCCCGCCGAATGGGCCGGCCCGGACGCCCTGGCCCTGATCCGGACGGCGCTCGGCCGCTGAGCCCAGCGGGGCCTGACCGGCCTCAACATTGTCCCAACATTGCCTCTGCCGGCCCGGTGCTCCATAAACCCGTCGGCATGACCTACACGATCGGCCTCGCCACCACCTTCCACGACCCCGCCATCGCCATTGTCGGCCCGGATGGCGAGGTTCTCTTCGCGGAAGCCGCCGAGCGCTATCTCCAGTACAAGCGCGCGCCCAATTGCGAGCCGGACACCACGGCGCGGATGGAATCGCTGCTCAGGCGCTACATTCCGCGCGGCGCGGAAATCCGCCTCGCCACCAGCTGGGGCGCCGAGTTCACCGACTTCCTGGCGCAGATGGACCGCAGCGGCGCCTTCACGCTCGATGCCCTGCTCAAGCTCTCGCCGGAATTCAACCGCTCGATGGTGCAGGAGCGCTCCGAGCGGGCCTTCATCGCCTCGCTGCATCTGGCCCAGCAGCGCGCCGGCCTCGGCACGTTGATCGGGCTCGACCGCGCCTTCGGCGAGGCCAGGATCACCGGCCTGTCGCGCCATGGCCACCATCTCAGCCATGCCGCCTATGCCTGCTGGTCCTCGCCCTTCCGCGACGCCGCCTGCCTGGTGGTCGACGGTATGGGCGAGACCGGCGCTTCGGCGATCTTCGCGCTCAGGGACGGTGAGATCACCGAGCTCAAGCGCCATAGCGGGCGCGCCTCGATCGGCTTCTATTTCGGCTTCGTCACCGATCTTGCCGGCTTCGACCAGGCCAAGGGCGAGGAATGGAAGATCATGGGGCTCGCCCCCTATGGCCGGCAGGACCCGGAATTGCTGGCGCTGCTGCGCCGGCTCTACCGGATCGAGGGCACCAAGCTCTCCTTCGCCGATGCCGCCACGGTCCGGGAGGTCGGCGCCGAGATCCGCGCCCGCCGTCCGGCCGATGCGCTCGACCAGGGCTGGGCCGACCTCGCCCGCTGCGGCCAGGACGTCTTCGCCGAGATGATGGCAGCGCTGCTCGCCGAGACCGCGGCACTCTGCCCTTCCGAGAACCTCGTCCTCGCCGGCGGCTGCGCCCTGAACTCCTCGTTCAACGGCAAGATCTGCAACGACAAGATCGCGGGCCGCCACGGCTTCGCCCGCGTCCATGTCCCCTCGGCCCCCGCCGATGACGGCAATGCGCTCGGCGCCGCCTGGCTCGCCTATGCCGAGGCCAATCCCGGCTGGCGCCCCCCATTGGGGCCGCTGAGCCCCTATCTCGGCTCGACCGTTTCGACCGAGCCTTTCGAGCGGATGGCCGCCTGGGAGCCGCGCCTGCGCAAGCTCGAGGCTGACGAGATCGCCCCGACGACCGCAAGCCTGCTCGCCGAAGGCAAGCTCGTCGGCTGGGTCCAGGGCTGCGCCGAATTCGGCCCGCGCGCCCTCGGCAACCGCTCGATCCTCGCCGACCCGCGTCCGGCGAACGCCAAGGATCTGCTCAACGCCAAGGTGAAGTACCGAGAGGCCTTCCGGCCCTTCGCCCCCTCCATCCTGGCCGAGCACGGCCCGGACTGGTTCGAGGACTATCAGGACTCGCCCTATATGGAGCGCACCCTGAGTTGGAAGGAAGCCGTGCGCGGGCGCGTCCCGGCCGTCGTCCACGAGGACGGCACCGGCCGACTGCAGAGCGTCACGGCAGAGCGCAATCTGCGCTATCACGCGCTGATCTCGGCCTTCCATGATCTCACCGGCGTGCCGGTGATCCTCAACACCTCCTTCAACATCATGGGCAAGCCGATCCTGCATACGAGCGAGGATGCGATCCTGATGTTCTACACCTCGGGGCTCGACGCGCTGGTCGTCGACGACTGGCTCCTGGTGAAGTGAGCCAGTCGTCACCCGCCGGCACCACTGCCGAACCTCGCGTCACAAAGTCGCCCTAGGCCAGCAGGTATCAAGGGCAGAACGGACCGACCGGGCCGCCACCTGCTTCGGCCTTTCGGAAGGGGACACAATGCGCTCGACTTCGACACGGCACGCCATCCTCACCGGCGCTTTCGCACTCTTCGTGGCCTTCGCGGTCCCCGCTTTCGCGCAACAGAAGCAGACCGTCCCCGGCACCACGGTCTCGCTGGTCGCGCCCGAGGGCTTCACCGTGGCCAGCGGCTTTGCCGGCCTTCAGAACGAGAAGACCAAGGCCTCGATCGTCATCGTCGAGATGCCGGCGAAAGCGCATGCCCAGCTCAGTGCGCTCTTCGCCAATCTCGAATCGGCCAAGGCCAATTTCGCCCGCCAGGGCGTGGAGCTCGAAGACCGCGACGAGGTCGAGACATCGGCCGGCAAGGTGCCGCTGCTCAGCGGCACCCAGAAGGCCAATGGCGTGACCTTCGCCAAATGGATCGCCTTGCTGAAGGGCGTCAAGACCGTCCTGGTCACCATTCAGTCGCCTGAGGACGCCGATTTCGACGGCGACGATGCCGAGACCCTGCTGAAATCGATCAGCCTCGGCAGCGAGCCGAGCATGGCCGACAAGATCGGCGCCCTGCCCTTCGCCGTCGCGGCCGCCGAACCCTTCCGGGTCGTGGACACTCTCGGCGGTTCCGGCATCCTGATGACCGCCGGGCCGCTGAATGCCGATCCTTCCGGCAAGCAGCCGATCCTGATCGTGGCGGGACAACTCGCCGCCACTCAGGGCGTTACCATCGAGCAATTGTCGGAAACGCTGCTGAGGCAGACCCGCGGCTTCGGCGGCCTGACGATCTCGACGCGCGAGAAGCGCCCCTTCGCCGGCACCGAAGGCTATCTGCTCGCCGGCGACGACGGCGCCGGCAAGCGCTTCGAGCAATATCTGGCGGTCGGCCCCGATGGCCGCTTCGTGCGCCTGATCGCCATCGCCGATGCCGACCAGTTCGACAGCCTGAAGCCCGGCATCGCCAAGATTGCCGGAAGCATTGCCTTCAAACCAGCGAAGTAGCCCAAACGAAAAGGCCCCCCG